>NZ_CANCWQ010000025.1:0-23590 GCF_947381555.1 Limosilactobacillus pulli | reverse complement strand
AGCGATTTAATCATACGGGGAAGGCTTTCCCTTTTTCAATTTAATTTAGAAATTTACACAAAATATTTTACACTCCCTCAGTTTGATCAAAATGGCAAACTTTATACCAAGCCAGTAGCGGAATACCGTGAAAAAATCGATCGTGAACTGATTGAACATGTTAGCCAGGCCAGCAGCAGTTGGCATCAGTGGCGCCAGGAACAGGCAAAAAAACGGCAGGAATTGAATCGCTGGCTGCCTTATCGCTAGTTCGCTTCTTGACAGTATCAGTCTGATCTTGTAGCAGTGCCGAAATCAAAAATCTCCGACTAATGTCTGCGGTTAATGCTGCGGATTGCTGGCTTGCTTGATCAAAATTAGGCAACAACCGTATCTTGCTGGCATAATCGTGTTGACGTCAGTTTGGCAATAATGCATAAAATGTCTTAATAATAAAAAGTCCCTGTTAATCAATAATAGCTTGCGTTACAATTAATCTCTGTAATTAATTATTCACAGGGGAGAGGAAAATATGCAAGCATCACCACCGGCAACGCGCCAAGAAACCGTGCGCTTTGCTTTTAACAATTCGTTACCGATTTTTTTCGGTTATTTATCTTAGGAACCGGCTACGGATTATACATGCACAACCTGGGCTTTGGCTTTTGGTTTCCCACGATAATGGCAGCGGTAGTATATGGGGGCTCCGTTGAATTTATCCTGGCTTCCATGCTGGTTCAGAGCTTTCTGCCGGGCAATGTTGTTTTGATAACTTTGGTTGTTGGCTTTCGATAGTTCTTTTATGGCCTTTCAATGCTGAAAAAGTATCATGGTGCGGGCTGGCGCAAGTTCTTTTTGATCTATGGCTTGACCGATGAGACTTTTGTCGTCAACTATAGTCTATCGATTCCTAAAGAATATGATCGCTACTCAGTCTACACGCTGATTTCGCTGTTTGATCACAGCTACTGGATCTTGGGCGCTTTTTTAGGCGGCGCGCTGGGCAGCTTGGTCGGCAAACAGATTCCCGGAATGGATTTTGTTATGACGGCGCTGTTTATTGCCCTGGCTGTTGATCAGTTTCAAAAGGAAAAGGACCATCTCAGTTCAACCAGCGGCGTGATTGTGACGATTGCCTGCATTTTGGTGTTTGGCAAGACTTACTTTTTAGTAGCTACCTTGCTGGTTTTGGTAGTTGAATATGCGATTATCTACTGGCGCCGAGAAAAAAGGGAAACTAAAAATGACGCTGACTGAGCAGATCATCTGCATTGCTTTAGCCGCGCTGGCAAACTTTGCCACCCGGTTAACGCCATTCCTGCTTTTTAGAACGGAAGCCGCCACGCCTGATTTCGTAACGGGACTGGGCAAGTTTTTACCGGCCGCGATCATGGGGATGTTAGTCGTAGACTGCTACCGCAACGTCAATTGGCTTGGCGGGACGCATGGCCTACCGGAAGTCATTACTGGTGTGGTGACAGTGATCGTGCATCTATGGAAGCATAGTCTGTTTTTAACCTTGATCGTAGGGACGCTTTGCTACATGCTGCTGATCAACTTTGTCTTTTAAAGAGCAGGCTGAAAAGGCCACAAAAAATGCTGTCGCAGGCTTTTTATGAGTCAGCGACAGCATTTTTATTTTATTATAATTTGCGCAGCCAGGCCGCCAGATTGTTTGCTTTGAACTGATGGGAGCCGTGAGTCGTGATGTGAAAGCCATCAGCGACCTGCAGCCGGCTAGCCCAGTTAACGAAATTTTCTTGATAATGGTCAGAATCACTCCAGGCAGTTGAAAATGGCGCGATCAGCCCTTGATATCCTTGAATGTTTCTTAAAAACTCAATCACTGGTGCCGCCACGTTACCATTCCAGACTGGGCCACCGACCAGAATAACATCATATTGATCCAGTCTAGGTAAGGAATTGGTGAGTGTGGGGAGTTGGTGTTGCGTTAGCTGCTTTTGGTAGATTCGATCAGTAGCTTCCATATTATTTGGATAGACGCTGTCGGCTACGTGCAGACGCAACGCGGGAGCCTTAGTCGCATCTTGAATTAATTTAGCAAGTTTAGTGGTATTATTGAATTGAGAATAATAAACAATGAGTGCTTGTTTGACCATCATTTACCGCTCCTTTAATCGAGTTTTCCACTCTGATTATAGCAATGATCGTTCAGCACACTCAAATAAAAGGAAGTGACAATGGTGAAAAACGGTTCAAACATCAGTGAAAAAGTGCTCAATGTTTTTTTGTGGTTCATCGTGCTTTCAATGCTGATCTCGTTGGCGCTTACGACCAAAACGGCTTTGACGGCGACAACCACTAAAGCTGCGGGAGCGGCCTGGTTTCTGGATATTGAGATCGTGGCTGGTCTGTTGATCGTTATGCTGCCTAAGTTTTTGGCGCTTAAATTAAAGGTTTATCTGCCACCGTTGCTCTATAGCCTGTTTTTGATGTTTATCTATGGGGCAATCTATCTGGGGACGATTTATCATTTTTATAGCATTCCGTACTGGGACAAGGGTCTTCATCTAATCAGCGGTGCACTGCTGGCTGGCTTTGCGTTGTCGGCTTTTGGTGGTTTGATTCCTAATGAAGGGATTAAGCATATCCCACCGTTTTTTATCAGTATGTATGCGATAGCGTTTGCGGTTTTTTGCGGCGTTTTATGGGAATTTTACGAATTCACTTGCGACTCGCTTGGCATGAATCTACAGCGCTACATGAAAGATGATCATTTGCTGATGGGACGGGCTGTCTTGATGGATACGATGGGGGATTTGTGCGCGGATTTCATCGGGGCTTTGATTTTTGCGGTGATTGCCTACGTAAGGCTGCGTAAGGATAGTCGCTGGATTGAGAAGTTCTTCTTCCACCGTAATCTATAATCGATTTAAACAGTTGCTGAATATGCGGTTGAGGCTTATTAAGTCGTCAACCGTATTTTTTGTACTCTTTTTGGAACAATCAATCCATAAATTATTGACAGTTGGATCCGCTTCCGAGTTTGCGGTAGCATGACAAAATGCACTATAATACTTCTTATGTATCTTAATTGGTTTTAAGAATTTTTTAGTGAGAGGTAATGTTATGCTGCGCGGCAAAAAAGGCTTGCTGTTGTTGATCGGTATCGTTTTGGCGATTGCCGGTGGAAGTGGTTACTGGTATCATCAGCAGCATTCAGCACCAACAACGGTTAAGCAGACGTCACAAAAAGATCGAATCATAAAAAAGCGTGTGACGCTGGTCGCAATTGGGGACTCGCTGACGCATGGTCAAGGTGATGATAAAAACGAACAAGGCTATGTTGGTCGGATTAAAAACAAACTGCAAAAACACTATCATAATCGTGTCACCACGTATAATTATGGGGTAACTGGCGACCGTTCTGACCAGATGCTCAAGCGGCTTAACGAACAGCCTGAAATGCGGGCAAATCTAAAAAAAGCCGATGTGATCGTGATGACGGTTGGTGGCAATGACTTGATGCAGAAGTTGGAGAGCAACCTGCTGAGCAATTCAACCAATAAGATCGAGAGCAATATTGAGCAGGCAGGCACGACCTATCAGCAAAAGCTAAACGAATTGCTGACCGCGGTTCGCAAACAGAATGCTACCGCACCGATTTTTATGTACAGTATTTATGATCCGGTCTATACTTATTTCCCAGACGTCTCGGTTATTAATGAATCAGTCGCCAAATGGAATCAGATTACGCAACAGACCGTGGCACAATATGGTCCGTCCTATTTGGTTGATATTAATCATTTAATGTCATATGGGCAATATAAAACGGTTAAGCAGCGGCAAAAGCTTTCACAGCAGGCACATCAAGCCAACAGCGATCAGGTTACCCAAAAACAGGTGATTGCGATTATGAATAATGATACGCATAATCTAAACAACTACATCTCAACTGAAGACAATTTTCACCCTAACAGCAAGGGTTATGATCAGATGACCAATGCTTTATACAAGATGATGCTGCAGCATGATGACTGGGAATATCAGCAAAAGTAGGATGATTTGAATGAATATGGAAGACAAAATTAAAAAACAATACAATGGCTGGAAGGCTGCTTTTTGGGTTTTGGTAATCGTCTTAATCTGCTCGCTGTTGACGATAGTTCATCTAGCCAGCGCACCGGTTAAGACGCCGGCTGAAACGGCAGCACCCAAAGCCAGCGATACGTCACTGGAACTGGTTTTGAATCAAAAGCAGGTCAATGCCTTAGCTAACAGCTACATTAAAAGAATTCAGAAAAAATCCAAAAAGCCGCAATATCGTTTTATTGTAGGCAATCAGTACGCAACGGTGATCGGGCACGCTAAGTTTTTGGGTGTCAACGTGCAATACTCGATGAACTGCATCCCAGTTAAAACCAGTGAGGGCAATATTTTGTTAAAAGCCAAGGGACTGGCGGTTGGGCGGCTTAACTTGCCAATTGGGTTCGTCATGGGCTATATCAAAAAGAACTATCAACTGCCAAACTGGGTCTACATCAACCAAAAGAAAAAGACGATTTTGCTGGATCTGAACAAGTACACCAAGAATAAGGCGGTACATGCGCAGGCCGATGAGATCAACATGGCTAACGGGGAATTTAAATTTTTGATTACCGTGCCGCAGGATAACTAACAGGGGGGGAGACAGATGTTTCGTGAAAGTTTCTATCATTTTTTGATGACCTTAAGGCAGCCAAATCAGCCTACTGAGGTTGAACAGTTTGCCAACAATGCTTTTTTGGACTCAACATTTCCTAAGCATTCCCAAGACTTTGATGAAATATCTCATTATTTGGAAGAAAATGCCGATTATCTGCCAGGAATGACGATTTTTGATGATGCCTGGCAGCTGTATCTAGAAAAAATGAATTAGGAGTGATTAACTAATGGCAACAATTCAATGGTTCCCTGGTCACATGGCTAAAGCATTGCGCCAGATCAGAGAACAGATGCCTTTGGTCGATATCGTATTTGAACTGGTTGACGCACAGGTGCCTTATTCCTCGCAAAACCCTGAAGTGGACCTCGCAGCTGGCGACAAGCCGCGTCTTTTGATTTTAACCAAAACCGATTTGGCGGATCCAGAAGTCACCAAAGAATGGCTGCAGTACTTTAAGGATCATGGGCAGCCGGTCTTGGCACTGGATTCGCGCTCTCGCAGCGTGGCTAAGACTGTTACCAATGCCGCCAAGCAGGTTCTGGCAGAAAAGCTGGCTAATGAACAGGCAAAGGGAATGAAGAAGCGGGCGATTCGTGCAATGTGTGTTGGGGTGCCAAATGTCGGCAAGTCAACGCTTTTAAATCACCTGGTCAAGAAAAACGTGGCTGCAACCGGTAATCGTCCCGGGGTGACAACTGGTCAGCAGTGGCTGCGCTCATCGGCTGAATTGGAGCTGTTGGATACGCCAGGTGTTTTGTGGCATAAGTTTGCGACTGAAAAGGAAGGCTTAATGCTGGCACTTTCTGGTGCGATCAAAGACAGTCTGTTTGCCAAAGATGACGTAGCGTTGTTTGCATTGCAATATCTACGGGCCAATCGCTTAACCGAACTGAAAGATCGTTATCATTTAACGGATGCTGACGTGGATGAAAGCGTTACCGACCCAGATCTGCTGTTGACAATTACCAAGAAGATGGGTTTTCGGGATGACTATGATCGTGGCAGCGAGCGCTTGATTTTTGATCTCCGAAAAGGCAAGCTGGGTACGATCTCTTTAGAGAAGCCAGCTGACATCAATGACGAGGGCCTCAATGAGTAAGTTGAGCATCAAAGAGATCAAAGAACGCCTAAAAGACGTACAAGCGCTTGATGATCCATTTGTCCAGTCGCTGCAAGCTGATGAGCGTAAAGGCGTTCAAACCGCACTGGAACAGCTGAAACGCCGCTTGGAGCGTCAGGCAGCCAGTTATGCGGCATTTAAGAAGCGTTTTTACTATGAAAATGAGTTGTGGCAAAAAGGACATCAATATATTGCTGGCATCGATGAGGTGGGGCGTGGTCCATTGGCGGGGCCGGTCGTTACGTGTGCGGTGATTTTAGAACCTGATTTTGATCTAATCGGAGTTACCGACTCTAAGCAGCTGACTCGCCATGAGCGTGAGCAGCTGTATCTGCAGATCGTCAATGAGGCTTTGGAAGTCAGCATTGCCGTTAATCCATGTACGGTTATCGATCAGCTTAACATTTATGCAGCCACGCAGCAGGCAATGATTCGCAGCGTTGAGTCATTGCACCATCGGCCGTCGCATCTGATTGTTGATGCTGTGCCGCTTGCTATTGATATTCCACAAACGACCTTAATCAAAGGTGATCAAAAAAGCATCAGTGTGGCCGCTGCCAGTATTGTAGCCAAGGAGTATCGAGATCATTTGATGAAAGACTATGACCGGCTCTATCCAGGCTATGGTTTTGCTGAAAATATGGGATACGGGACCAAACAGCATCTGGATGGACTGGCCAAACTGGGTCCATGTCCAATTCATCGTCACTCGTTTGCACCGGTTCAAAAATATTTGCATTAGCTAATTGATAATTCATTCGCTGTGATGGTGAATGAATTATTTTTTTAAACTTTTTTAATATCAAATGGCGATTTTGGCATATAGCAATGGTGAGGGGGTAAAAAGGGGGAAAAATTATGCGCTTGCGTGAATTTATCTTACGATTGAGTCTTTGTCATTGCCTCAGTCGCAGAATGAAATATCGGATTTTAATGGCAGCAGTTCAGCAAAAACAAATCAGCGACGTTTCAAGATTGACTGATCACTTGAACATGACCTTTACCAAACGAATGCAATGGTTGGATGAATGGGCAAGTCAAGGCCTTTATCACTTAACCGAACAGAATCTGCAAATGCCATTCATTACGCCGCTTGATGCCGTCTACCCAAGACAGCTGCGCGAAATTTACGATCCGCCATTGGTTTTATATTATCAAGGAGATTTAAGACTGTTGCAGTATCCAAGCTTGGCTGTGGTTGGTGCAAGAAATATTTCTAAATATGGTGAACGGGTGATCAATCAATTGCTGCCAGGCATTTCCAGCAGTCAGGCAGCAATCGTCAGTGGTCTGGCCAAAGGCGTTGATGGCTTAGCTCATCAGATTACGCTATTGGATGGCGGTGCGGCTATTGGGGTGATTGGTACTGGTTTGAATGGCAACTATCCACGGTGCAATGCATCCTTGCAGCAGCAGGTAGCACAGCATGGCCTGCTGCTAACCGAATACCCGCTTGGCACGCCACCTTGTTCGGTAAATTTTCCAGAGCGCAACCGGATTATTGCTGGGCTCTGTCACGCTTGTTTGGTTATTGAGGCCAGTCGGCGCAGCGGCAGCTTAATTACGGCCAATCTGGCGTTGCAGGACAATCGTAATGTCTGTGCCGTTCCTGGACCAATTGATTCACCAATGTCAATCGGTACCAATGAACTGATTGCGGCCGGCGCCAAACCGATTCTAAGCAGTCAAGACGTACTGGAGGAAATACCGGATTGGACGTTTTTGTCAAATTGATTTTATAGTTGCCTTGATTTTTTTAAAGAAATCTACTATATTTTTACGCTAGTTAGACCATTTTGTTTTTTAGAATTAATCAAGGTCTATCTGATCGGTTTTTGCTGACAAAAATCAGCTAGACGGGTTTGACCGCATGAAAGACTTTTAATAGATAGAAAAATACAACCGATCAAATTCATCACGATAGGAGCCTTATGATGGCAACTAAAACTGTAAAATCAACTGCTAAAACTACTTCGGCCAAGACATCAAAAACGGCCACTAAAACAACTAAAAAAACGACTGCCAAGCGTCCTAAAACCAAAAAGAAGCTGGTTATCGTTGAGTCGCCTTCCAAGGCCAAAACAATTGGCAAGTATCTTGGTCGGACCTACAAAGTCGTTGCCAGCTTGGGTCACGTGCGCGATTTGCCAAAGAGCCGCATGGGCGTTGATATCGAACACGACTATCAGCCTGATTACATCTCGATTCGTGGTAAAGGCAACGTAATCAAAGAGCTGAGAAAGGATGCTAAGCAGGCGAAAGCCGTTTATCTGGCATCTGACCCGGACCGAGAAGGGGAGGCCATCGCTTGGCATGTTGCCAATATTTTAAAGCTGGACACTAAAGACAAGAATCGCGTTACCTTTAATGAAATCACCAAAGATGCCGTTAAAGAAGCCTTTAAGGAACCACGCGAAATCAATATGGATCTGGTTGATGCCCAACAGGCGCGCCGGGTACTTGATCGATTGGTTGGTTATTCGATCAGTCCGATTCTTTGGAAGAAAGTTAAAAAAGGTCTGTCAGCTGGTCGTGTCCAATCGGTTGCCTTAAACCTGATCATTCAAAGAGAACAGGCAATTCGTAATTTTAAGCCGGAAGAATATTGGACGATTGATGGTCAGTTCAAAAAGGGCAAAGATGAGTTTGCCGCATCTTTTTATGGTGAAAATGGTAAGAAGCTTGCCTTGCCAAACAATGAGGCAGTCCAAAAGGTATTGGCTAAAATTGATCGTAAAGCACCATTTACGATTGACGATGTTACGTGCAAAGAACGCAAGCGGATGCCACAGCCGCCATATACTACCTCAACGATGCAGCAGGATGCCAACCGTCGTTTGAACTTTAGAACGCGCAAGACCATGATGGCTGCTCAACAGCTTTATGAAGGGATCACGCTGGGGCATGGCAGCGCGGTTGGTCTGATTACATACATGCGTACCGACTCCACGCGAATTGCCTCAATTGCCAAACAAGAAGCCTCTCAGTTTATTCACGAAAACTATGGTGAGCAATATGCTGCCATCAAGCCAGTTAAGGGTAAGCTGCCAGAAGGGGCTCAAGATGCTCACGAAGCGATCCGGCCGACTTCGGTCAACCGAACGCCTGCTGAAATGAAACAGTACCTGACTGCCGACCAATATAAGCTCTACAGCCTGATCTGGAGCCGGTTCGTGGCCAGCCAGATGACGCCTCAGATTGTTGATACGATGAGCGTTTCTCTAAGCCAAAACGGCGTTGATTTCCATGCCAATGGCTCCAAGGTCAAGTTTGATGGTTTTACCAAGGTCTATAAGCGAGGACAGGAAAAAGACAATGTGCTGCCTGATTTAAACCAAGGTGATCAGGTGAACCTGATCAGTGATGATCCGGCACAGCACTTTACACAGCCGCCTGCTCGCTATACTGAAGCTGCTTTAATCAAGACGCTGGAAGAAAACGGGGTCGGTCGACCATCTACGTATGCACCAACGTTGGATACGATTCAGCGTCGCTACTACGTTCGCTTGGTATCACGTCATTTTGAGCCAACTGAGCTGGGTGAGATTGTCGATCAGATCATCGTCAAGCAGTTCCCAGAAATCGTCAATGTTAAGTTTACCGCCGAGGTTGAAGATGATCTGGACCGGATTGAGGAAGGTAAGGAAAACTGGGTCAAAGTCGTTGACAAGTTCTACCAGCCGTTCTCTAAGGAAGTACAGGCAGCTGAAGAACAGGTTGCCAAAATTGAGATGCATGATGAGCTGGCTGGAACCAACTGTGAGATTTGTGGAGCGCCAATGGTTGTCAAAATGGGCCGCTATGGCAAGTTCCATGCCTGCTCGCGCTTCCCAAACTGTCGCAACACCAAAGCCATCGTCAAGGATATCGGCGTTACTTGTCCAAAGTGTGGTCAAGGCAATGTGGTTGAACGCAAATCCAAGAAAAATCGAGTTTTTTATGGCTGTTCGCGCTATCCAGAATGTGATTTTGTTTCATGGGACAAGCCAATTGGTCGCAACTGTCCAAAAGATGGTCATTTCTTGATCGAAAAGAAAGTTAAAAAGGGCAAGCAGATCGTTTGTCCTAATGGCGACTACGAAGAACCAATCCAAAATTAAAAATAAACTTGCGAAAGCCCTCTCAATCTGTTATTGTGCAGAATGGAGGGCTTTTGGCATATACCACTTGCCCATTGAGAGTGGAAAGGATATGACGAGAGATGATTCAAATTGAAAATGAGTATTTAACGGTCCAGATTGATCCGTTGGGTGCTCAGATGCACAGTATCAAGCGCAATGAGGATGAGCGTGAATATCTGTGGCAAGGAGATCCGACTTCTTGGAAACGGCAGGCACCGGTTCTGTTTCCGTTTGTTGGTCGTTTAAAAGATGATCAATACGAATATCAAGGCAAAATTTATCACCAAACGCAGCATGGTTTTGCGCGTGATCGTGAATTCAAGGTTATTGAACAGGAAAGCACCAAGGCAGTTTTTGAGCTGCGTGACGATGAACAAACGCGGGCGGCTTACCCATTTGCCTTTGTCTTGAAGATCAGCTACCAGCTGGATGGCGAGCGGCTGCTGATCAGCTACCGGGTTGAAAATCCAAGTGACGATCAAACGCTGATCTATGCCTTGGGGGCACATCCAGGCTTTAACGTTCCCGTAGACGAGCAGGGCAGCTTTGAGACTGCTCAGCTCAGCGTTTCGCCTGCGATTGACTATCAACAGGTCAAGCTGGTGGCACCGGGTCCATTTAATGATTTGGAACATCCAGAGGTTCTGCACATGCAGCAGCCAGTAACGCTTAACCACGAACTGTTTGACGAAGATGCCTTGATCTTTGCGACAAAGGGGATGCCATTTACGGCCACGCTGACGGAGCCGCAAACCAGCCATGGCATGCATGTACAAGTTAACGGAGCGCCATTTGTTGGTGTCTGGTCGCCATATCCAGCCAAGGCCAACCTGGTCTGTGTGGAACCATGGTGGGGCATTGCCGATAACATTCACAGTGATGGCAAGCTGGAGGATAAGCAGGTAATGAGCCGCCTGGCGCCTGGCAAGCATGAGGACTATGCATTTGCTATTCAGCCATTCTAAAGCTATCCAAAAGAGAGTGAGAAAAAACTCCGAAAATCAGCTTGCAACCGATTTTCAGAGTTTATCTTCGAACCCTCGCCAGGATGGCTAGGTCGGTCAAATGCTGATTTATCAGCGGTTGAACTGCCAGCCAGCTACTGTGCTGAGGCATTATTATTCATACGTAGTTAAGAGGTTGAGTTAATTCTCAGCCTCTTTTTTATTCCGTAAATTTGGTCAGCGCAACAGATAGCCGCCATCAACCGGCAACATTACACCAGTTACATAGTCGGATGCCGGACTGGCCAGAAAAACCATTGGCCCCATTAATTGTTCAGGGTGACCCCATTCACCGGAAGGAATGTGTTCTTTGATTTCTGGACCACGAACTGGATCCTCAGCCAGTGATTTGGTCATATCCGTAAGAATATAACCAGGTGCCAAACCATTGACTTGGATATTGTACTTGGAAAGCGCATCGGCATATGCCTTGGTCAGCCCTAAGACGCCATGCTTGGCTGCCGTGTAGGGGAAGATGAACTTACCGGCACGATAGGACTGCATTGAGCCAATGTTGATGATCTTACCGTGATTCTGCTTAGCCATGTATTTCGCCGCAGCATGTGACATGTGGTAGAGTGCGTTGAGATTTAGATTGATGACCTTATCCCAGTCTTCATCCTTGAATTCCAAGACGTCATTGCGAATCTGAATGCCAGCATTGTTGACCAAAATATCCAGACCGCCCATTTCCTTTACGCATTGTTCGATGATTGAATCGGCACAGTCTGGCTTGGTGATGTCGCATTGCAAAAAGCCGATCTTTTGACCATTGGCTTCTACGGCCTGACGCGTTTCTTCCCAGCCACGCTTGGAATTGGAAACTACGAAGATATTAGCGCCATACATTGAAAGTGCCTTGGAGTAGTTTTGCCCCAAGCCATTGGCACCACCAGTGATCAAGGCAACCTTGCCATCCAGACGAAAGCTTTGTTGATTAAAGACAGTCATAATTAAGCACACCTCTTCTTAAATACTTGCTAAGTGATCTTTTGACTTTAGGAAATCGTTACACCTTATTATAAGCGCTTTCAAAATGATTGCAAGCAGTTTTAGGAAATCGGTTTCCAATTGGGTAGCTTGTCATACAAAAAACGCATCGCTGGCGCAATGATGCCAAGTGATGCGTTTGGATGCAAGCTATTTATTCTGGTTGCGTTTTTGCTGGCGTCGATAACCTAGTCCAAAATGAACCAGTGACTCAGTACCGTTAAAGATACGTTTGATGTTGGAACGGTGCAGCCAGATGATCACAATTGTCAAGAAGCCAGCAATGACTGCCAGAATCCAGTCATGGATGCACAAAGCGATAATAAAGATGGCGGTGATGCCAACGATTCCGGCAGCACTAGCCATGCTGGTCAGTAACAGTACGGTCAGGTAGATCACCCATGCTACTAAAAAAAGCAATGGATTGTAGGCCAACAAGATCCCGGCACTGGTGGCAACGGCCTTGCCGCCATGGAAATGATCAAAAATTGAGCAGGTATGGCCCAAAACGGCAAACAGACCGATCAAAAGCGGACTGACGGTTTGGCTGCAGTGAAAAAAATATGGCTGACAGGCGGCCAGGGTTCCCTTAAACATATCCAAAAACAACACGGTTACCCCGGCTTTAGGTCCTAAGATGCGCAGTGTGTTGGTCGTGCCGATATTGCCACTGCCAAATTGCCGAATATCTTTATGGTAAAAGATCTGACCAATCCACAACCCCCACGGAATTGAACCCAGCAGGTAGGCAATGATGGCCATCAAACAGATTTTTAAAAACATGAACTGATAAAAACTCCCTCAATATGATTGCATAATTGTTATAATAGCACATTGATCGATTACGGCAACTTTACTTTGACAAATTGAAATAATGGGGGCACAAATGTTTGTATAAAGTTTGCCAAAATCTGTTAAATCAGTTATATTAAAAAACGTTACTTAAAAATTGTACGAGGGGGGCCATTCTTTGGCAGAAAAAGAATATCAATACGATGCATCCTCCATTAAGATCCTGAAAGGGCTCGAGGCGGTTCGTAAACGGCCTGGGATGTACATCGGCTCAACTGATACCTATGGCCTGCACCATCTGGTATACGAAATTGTCGACAACGCAGTCGATGAAGCTTTGTCGGGTTTTGGCGATGAGATCAACGTCACGATTGAACCTGACAACTCGATTACGGTCCAAGATCATGGTCGAGGGATGCCAGTTGGAATGCATGCATCAGGTAAGCCAACGCCAGAAGTCATCATGACGGTGCTGCACGCCGGGGGTAAGTTTGGTCAAGATGATGGCTACAAGACATCTGGTGGTCTGCATGGGGTTGGGGCCTCGGTCGTTAATGCCCTGTCTTCCAAGCTGACGCTGACGATTGTGCGCGATCACGTTCGCTACCAGGAAAAATTTGTCGACGGCGGTAATCCAGTCGGTACCCTTAAAAAAATGGGCAATACCCGCGCTGGATCGGGGACCACGGTAACCTTTAAGCCGGATCCAAAAATCTTTTCAACGACGGTCTATAACTACGACACTTTGGCCAGAAGGCTGCGTGAGTCGGCTTTCTTACTCAAGGGGCTGAAGATTACGCTGACCGACAAGCGTGCTGATCAGGAAAAAGAAGAGGTCTTTCAGTTTGAAGATGGCATCAAGGACTTTGTCGACTATTTGAATGAAGACAAAGATACCCTGGGTCAGATCATGTACTTTGATGGCAAGCAGGATAGCGTTGAGGTAGAGGTCGCGGCTCAGTATAATGATGGCTATTCAGAAAACGTCTTAAGCTTTGTCAACAACGTGCGCACTCCAGATGGCGGCACGCATGAAGCTGGTTTTCGCAATGCCTGGACCAAGACTTTCAATGAATATGCCAGAAAAGTCGGTCTGCTAAAAGAACGCGATAAAAACCTGGAAGGATCTGACGTACGTGAAGGCTTGACGGCAGTCGTATCAGTACGAATTCCAGAACGGATTCTCCAGTTTGAGGGTCAGACTAAAGACAAGCTGGGGACGCCAGAAGCCCGGAAGATCGTTGACTCAATCGTCAGCGACCAGCTAAGCTACGTGCTGATGGAAAATGGCGATGAAGCCCAACAGCTGATCCGAAAAGCACTCAAGGCACGTCAGGCACGCGAGGCTGCGCGCAAGGCTCGTGACGAATCACGCGGATCAAAGCGTAAAGGTCGCAAGGAACGCAATCTGTCAGGTAAACTGACCCCGGCTCAATCCAAAGATGCTACCAAAAATGAACTGTTCTTGGTCGAAGGTGACTCAGCCGGTGGTAGTGCCAAGCAGGGGCGTGACCGAAAGTTCCAGGCAATTTTGCCATTACGTGGTAAAGTCCTGAATACAGAAAAGGCTAAACTGGATGATGTCTTGAAAAACGAAGAGCTCAATACGATTATCTACACGGTTGGGGCCGGCGTCGGCAGCGAGTTCAACGTTGCTGATTCCAATTACGATAAGATCATTATCATGACTGATGCCGATGATGATGGGGCCCATATTCAAATTCTGCTGCTGACATTTTTCTATAAGTACATGCGGCCAATGATCGAAGCCGGCAAGGTATACATTGCTTTGCCGCCACTTTATCGAGTGCAGTCTGGCAAGGGTGCCAAGACCAAGATTCAGTACGCTTGGACCAACGACCAACTGACGCAGCTGACCAAGAAGATCCGTGGTGCACAATTGCAGCGCTTTAAGGGTCTTGGTGAGATGAATGCGGATCAGCTTTGGGAAACCACGATGAATCCAGATACGCGGACCTTGATTCGCGTACGGATTGAGGATGCCGAGCTGGCTGAAAAACGCGTCACCACTTTGATGGGTGATAAGGTAGCACCACGGCGGAAGTGGATTGAAGAAAACGTTCAGTTCACGCTAAGCGATGATGAAGAATCCGATCAGTTGATGGAAAATCGGGGGCAAAAAGCCAAGACGCCAACGATTACGACTTGGAATCAAAAGTAAGGAGTGATAGTCAATGAGTGAGTCAAAAATCGAAAATATGACTTTGGAAGACTTGATGGGCGATCGCTTCGGCCGCTACTCCAAGTCAATCATTCAAGAACGGGCCCTGCCAGATATTCGTGATGGTCTTAAGCCGGTGCAGCGCCGCATCCTGTTTGCGATGAATAAGGACGGTAACACTTACGACAAGGGTTTTCGTAAGTCAGCCAAGTCGGTCGGTAACGTTATGGGTAATTTCCACCCTCACGGCGACAGTTCGATTTATGAAGCGCTGGTGCGGATGAGTCAGGACTGGAAGCTGCGTGATCCTTTAATTGAGATGCATGGCAACAATGGGTCGATGGATGGTGATCCGCCAGCGGCTATGCGTTACACTGAAGCGCGCTTGAGCAAGATTTCAGAACTGATGTTGCAGGATATCGACAAAGATACCGTTAATATGACACTGAACTTTGACGATACCGAAAAAGAGCCAACCGTTTTGCCAGCCCGCATTCCCAATTTGCTGGTCAATGGTGCAACTGGGATCTCAGCCGGCTATGCCACGGAAATTCCAACGCATAACCTGGGTGAGCTGATCGATGCGCTGATCTATCTGCTTGGTCATCCAACGGCTAGTCTGGACAAGCTGATGGAATTTGTGCCGGGGCCTGACTTCCCAACCGGTGGGATTATCCAAGGCAAAGAAGGGATTAAAAAAGCCTATGAAACTGGGCGTGGCCGGATTATCGTTCGGGCCAAGACCAGCATTGAAACCTTGCGTGGCGGCCGTCAGCAGATCAACATCACCGAGATTCCATATGAAGTTAACAAAGCCCAGCTGGTTAAGCGCATCAATGATCTGCGGCTGGCCAAAAAAGTTGAGGGGATTGCTGATGCACGGGATGAAACCGACAGAAGCGGCCTCAGAATTGCTATTGAACTAAAGCGTGGCGCCGATGCGGAAGGAATCTTGAACTATCTGCTCAAGAATACCGACTTGCAGATCAACTACAACTTCAACATGGTCGCTATAGATAATCAACGACCAATGCGTGTAGGTTTAAAGCATATCTTGACCTCTTATTTGAGTTTTCAAAAAGAGATTATCATGCGGCGGACGCGCTTTGATCTGAATAAAGCACAAAAGCGGCTCCATATCGTTGAAGGGCTGATCAAGGCACTCAGTATGCTGGATCAGGTCATCAAAACGATTCGGGCCTCCAAAAATCGGGCCGATGCCAAGCAGAATCTGATTGAGTCACTAGGCTTTGACGATCCACAGGCGGAAGCTATCGTTACCATGCAGCTGTACCGTCTGACCAATACCGACGTAACGGCATTAGAAGACGAACAAAAGCGCTTAAATGAAAAAATTGCCGAATATCAGCTGATCTTAAGTGATGAAAATGAACTAGCCAAGGTGCTGCGTCAAGAAATGCGGGCCATCAAAAAAGAATTTGCCACGCCACGGCGCACCGAGATCCAAAGCAAGGTCCAAAAACTTGAGATTGATACCAAGGTTACGGTTGCCAAAGAAGACGTGGTCGTGTTGGTATCCAAGGCTGGCTACATCAAACGCAGCAGCCTGCGTTCGTTTAAGGCATCAAATGTTGAAGAAGATGGTCTTAGAGAAGACGACTACCCATTGCTCATTCAAGAAACCAGCACGCTGGCGCATCTATTTATGTTTACTAACCATGGTCACCTAATCTATCGGCCGGTGCATGAATTGACTGACGTTCGCTGGAAAGACGTTGGTGAGCACATCTCGCAGACAATCGGACTGGCACAAGGTGAAGAGATCATCAAGGCCATGATTTTTGATCGCCTGGACATGCCAGGGACGCTGTTGATGGGAACCAGCGATGGTCAAGTCAAGCAGACCGAGTTCAAGGAATATCAGCCAGGATCGCGCTACAAGAGTACGGCGACAGTCTACATGAAGCTCAAGAGCGATGATGCTCAAGTCGTCAATGTAATGTACTATGAGCCAGCCGATAAGTCACAGTCACTGTTGGCAATCAGTCATGAAGGCTATGCCGTTCGCTTTGACGTAGCCGAAGTACCAATTGCTGGGGTTAGAACGACTGGTGTGCGCGGAATCAACTTGCATGATGATGATAGCATGGTTGACTTGCAGCTGGTTGAAGAAGATCAGCATCTGGCCATGATTACGCAGCGGGGGGCCTTTAAGGAAATGGCCGTCTCCGATATCAAGCTGGGCGCGCGGGCAAGACGCGGTGAGCTGGTATTGCATCGACTGAAGAAGGCACCACACAAGTTAGTTGACTTTATGCCGTATGATGCCGACTACCAAGGTGCCGTTCAAATCATTACGGATCGGCCAATGTTCCAAGACGTTTTGATTACTGATCACCATCTGGGAACGGCTCATTCCAACGGTACATTTGTAATTGATACGGAAAGTCAGGGTATCCCGGTTAAGCTGCGGATCAAGCCACAGCTGACTGATTCTGAACAGACCGAACAGCTTGATCTGACGGATTCAATTTCATAATCTGCATAAATATGCATCATGAATGAAATTTGATTCCCATTTATGGACTGGTCGTGCTAAAATAAAAGGGTATAATTAATTTGCGAAACGTTACAGCCAACGTTTACGTGATGATTGAATCAAAGGAGTTGTCAATATGAGTAAGGAATTAGTTTTTGGTCATCAAAAGCCAGATACTGACGCTATTACGGCCGCAATGGCATTTTCATACTTTGAAAACGAACTGGGCTACGAAACGGAAGCCGTTGCCCTGGGTGAACCAAACGACGAAACGAAGTATGCTTTAAACTACTTCAACATGGAAGCACCACGGGTCGTTAAGACGGTTGCCAACGAAACGGACAAGGTTATGCTGGTTGACCACAACGAACCACAACAGTCAGTTGCCGATATCGACAAGGTTACGGTTACGCACTTGGTTGACCACCACCGTATCGCTAACTTCAACACGGCACAGCCACTTTGGATCACAGCACGCCCATACGGCTGTGTTTCCACGATCATCACGGAACTGTTCCAAGAAAAGCACATCGACATTCCTGCCAACCTGGCTGGGATGATGATGTCAGCTATCATTTCCGACACGCTGCTGCTGAAGTCACCTACGACTACTGATCACGATGGCGAAGCACTGAAGTACCTGGCTAAGGTTGCTGGTGTTGAAGACTACGAAGCTTATGGTATCGAAATGCTGAAGGCTGGTACTAACCTGGCTGCCAAGTCTGACACGGATATCGTTGACGGCGATGCCAAGACGTTTGAACTGGGTGATGCCAAGCTGCGGATCGGTCAAGTAAACACGGTTGATCTGGACGATGTCTTCTCTCGTCAAGCTGACCTGGAAAACACGATGTCCAAGCTGAACGAAGAAAACGGCTACGACACGTTTATTCTGATCGCTACCAACATCTTGAACAGCGATTCTGATCTATTGGTCGTTGGCGGTAACACGGACAAGGTTGAGCAAGCATTCGGCAAGAAACTGGGCGACAACCACCGTATGAACCTGCCAGGCGTGGTTTCACGTAAGAAGCAAGTGGTACCTCCATTGACGGACGTCTTTGAAGGCTAATATCGCTGAATGAAAAAGCACTCCGCCACTGCTGCGGGGTGCTTTTATAAGTTAATGGTGATGGAGGAAACAAGATGAAAATCTGTCCCAACTGTGGCAGTGAGGTTTTAGAAAATGCTGAGTACTGTACGCGCTGCGGGTGGCATTTTGAAAAAGCCATCCGCCCACAGTCGGTTGCTGATCCTATCGACAAGCATCAAGATACAGCAGAAAAAAAGCCCGTTGATCAGCCCGAAACACCGGCTGAAAAAGCCCATCTGCCAATTGAGCATGCCGATAAGCCAAAATCGGAAGCCGATGAAAATAAGCATTCGGAATTGGCAAGCAATGAAAACAAGCGGCCTGATCCAACTTCTGATGAACAGGTCAAAGTTGACCAATATGTACCAACTGATGATTTGAATCAAGATGAAACGATAATTGGGGTAAGCGAATCTGATTCATCAATCTCGTCTTCAAAGGCTGCTGTTGCACCTGGAGAAGATACGGTACCGGCAGAGCAGGTGGTTTTGGAACAAAAGCGATTATTTGGCGATCAACCCCAATCAATCAAGAACGCTTCAGCCGAATTAAATCAAAAAACGGCAATCAGCGCGGCAAGTGAGGCTAAAGCGATTGAAAAAACTGCTGAGCATGAGGAAATCAAGAGTCGGATGCAGGCCAGAAAAGCTGCTGCATCCAAAACAAAGACGAACGATGCAGATTCGCTTGATGTTACGCTAGATCTTGAGCATGCCAAGCAAGGCTTTAGTCGGGCTTGGAACTGGCTGATCGAGTCGCTGCGGCATCCAGGTGAGTATCGGCGACCAAGCTGGCGCTGGACTGGATTGATGATGCTGATCTTAGAAGCCCTGTTTTCCGTAATTACAATCAGCTGGATGGTTGATCATCTGTCCGAAAAAATCGCTCAGCTGGCCTCGGGATCGGCAATTGTCTTTCACATCAAGGCTATGACTGCTGGCAGCTTTTGTCTGCTCTGGCTCTTGATCGTAGTCGCCGCCCTGTTGATGAGTGCCGTTGCATACGTATTTAAACGTTATGTTGACGGAAGCGAGGGTGGTGACTGGATTGACATGATTAATCATCTGACCTGGGCCAGCAATTTCAATGTTGTTTTGATCCTGCTTAGTCTCTTGTTAGCGGTAATGACCAGTTCGCTTGGGATGATGACACTGGTTGGGATTATGCTGCTGATTGCGTTGGGACTGTTTGCTCTGGCAATTGCAGATGAAATGCTTAAAGCCGGGCCACAGAAGCTTGATCGAATCTATGGCGCACTGATTGTTTTGGTTATCAACGGCTTGATCGTTTTTGCAGCAATCTCTTTAGGCGGTAAGCTGATTAAAGAAATCATCGTTGCTTTAATGCTACAGCTATTTTAAGCTGACCGTCATTGATTAAGACAACGAAATTTTAATTGATATTTAAAAGGATCCGGCGAGTGTTCGTCGGGTCCTTTTGCTCTTTAGATAAGTTTTAGAAGCGTCTGTCGAATATCAGCCGGCGAGATGCCAGGAAAAATCGACTGCATTCTGACATTATCAGGCTGGGCCATGTATTCAGTCAATGAATTCAGCTGATCTTCTTTGGTGACGCCAAGTGCGGATAATGACAATGGCGGGCCAACTTGTGGGTAATAGCTGCGAATCTCTTTGATCAAGGCTGAATTGTCTTCCAGCGTAACTTGAAAAAGATTACCCAGTGCCACAATCTCACCATGAGTGAAGCGTTGGGGACCGATGATTTTGACATAGGCGTTATAAAAAGTATGGGCGGCCACGCTGCGTCCATCCAGATCCGCAAAGCCATCGACTTTAGCCGATGGTGGTTGACGACCCCAGCAACCGTACCATTGTTGGCATCAGTAAAGACAGCATTGCGATCATCGTATTTTTTGATCTTGATCTTAGAGTCATATTTTTTCAGCAAATCGATATTGGATGACCCAACCGTGGCCGAAACGGTTTTGCCTTCCAGATCCTTGATCGTTTTATACTTGGAATCTTTTTTAACGGTGATCTGAGCGGCGTAATATGAGTAGACTGGTGAGAAGTTGTATTTCTTTTGTCGTTCAAGAAGCACCGTGACGGAATTGGCGATCGTGTCGATGCTGCCCTTGTCAAGTTCACCGAATAGACTTGGGATGTCACCAACAACCTTGAATTTGACCTTATCACCCATCTCCTTGGCAACTGCTCTGGTGACGGCAATGTCAAAGCCAGTCAGTTTGTCGCCTTTTTTGTAGGAGGTTGGATAGGTCTGTGCCGTGGTGCCGACTGTTAAAGTCTCGGCATGAGCAACCGGTGCAGCTGCAACGGTTCGCCTAAGGCAAGAGCGGCAATCAGCAATTTGACTTTTGTAAATTTCATCTGTAAAAACCCCTTAAAAATTGAATTATTGAATAATAGCAAACCAACGAAAAAAGTCGTGACTCCATCAAAGAAATCACGGCCTAGTGCCTGCTTGGATCCGGCAAGCCTTTTGTTGGGGATCAACGCCTACCTACCTGTGTCCAGTCTGATTCAATGATGGTATGCCAAATAGTGCGTGGTACATTACATTACAGTACAGCACATGGATTGACAACACATCATTGAAGCTGGTTTAGTCATGGCGTTTGAATCTTCCTTTCGAAAATCGTTGCAAACAGCATATCGATTATTAGTGACAATTGTCAACCGTAAAAATTAGAAAATACCAAGGATTGTACAAAACGACAACTTGCACAATCCTTGGCTTAATCGTATATCAGCAGCTTAGATAGTAAAATTAAAAAATTATTTTGTTGATTTTGATAAAACGACTATTTTGCGGCTGCCGTTTCCTTTGGTGATACGAAATCACGTTGAATCCAAAGTGAGATCAGCATGGCGATTACGTCGATCACGATAAAGGCCAACAGCGTAATGTAGTAGTTATGCAGAACTTGGTGCGTGAAGGAAAGCAATACGGGACCGACCATGCCGGCAACCGCCCAGGCAGTCAGCACGTAACCATGGATCGCGCCCAGTTCTTTGGTGCCAAAAACGTCACCCAGGTAGGCTGGGATGACGGAGAAGCCAGCGCCGTAGCAAGAAAGCAGCAGGCATAGAGCGATGGCAAAAATTGCGGGTACCTGACAGAAGATTAAGATGATCAGCATAATAATGTCGATGATGAAAATCAGGCTGTAGGTCAGCGGACGACCGATCCAGTCAGAAAGCGTGGCCCAGGCGAGGCGACCAAAACCGTTGAACAGACCCAAGATGCCAACCATTACGGCTGCTGTGGCCGCGCTCATTTTAGTCATTTCTTGGGCCATTGGTGAAGCGGCGGAAACCAAGCCGATTCCAGTCGTAATGTTGATGAAGAACATTAGCCACAGGAAAGCAAAAGTTCGGGTTTTAACGGCTTGGTTGGCAGTCAGCTGTTGACCGTTCGTCAAGCTGACTCGAGAGGCTTTTTGGGCAATCGCGGTTGGCAGTTCGTTTGGCCGTGGCTTCTTGATGAACTGAGCGGCAATCAGCATTACAAGCAGGTAGAAGGCGCCTAAGACGTAGAAGGTAGCGGAAAGACCGATGCCAGCCATCAGCTGCTGAGCAATTGGACCCGTCAGCAGCGCGGCAAAGCCAAAGCCCATGATGGCCAGGCCAGTTGCCAAGCCACGCTTATCGGGAAACCAACGAATAATCGTGGAAACCGGCGTCACGTAGCCAGATCCGAGGCCCAAGCCACCGATAACGCCGTATGCCAGATACAGTAGCCAAAGTTGGTGCGTGTGAATGGCGACCCCGGTCAGCATGATCCCTGATCCGTATAAAACAGCAGAAATAGTACCAGTAACGGTTGGGCCGAACTTTTCGACCAAGCGACCCATGAAAGCGGCTGACATCCCCAGACAGAAGATGGCCAGGCTAAATGCAAATGATACCGAGGCTTCCCGCCAGCCAGTTTGTTGAGCGATCGGCTTGGTAAAAACGCTCCAGGCATAGACGCCGCCAATCATTAAGTGCAAGACGACACCAGCGAAGGCGACGCCATAACGATTCCTTGTCTTAGTCATAGTATTCTCTCTCCCTTATTTTTAAACACGAACATTAATGAAGCTAAACTTTATAAAATTCGGTGTATTTTTACATTAACATGCTGAAGTGGCAAAATCAACGGCCAAAAGCGACTTCTAAGCGAACTTTAATCTGGAAGCCTTTCCATTGGCTGATCAAGGACGAATTTGCTAAAAAAAGAAAGCTTTTCTATAATTTGACAAAAATAATAATGAGGTGAACAGCAAATTGAGTCTTCGTTTTGAGATGGCCAGACATGAAGATCTGCGTCGAATTGTCGAAATCTATAATCAAATCATTCCTTCACGTCTGGCAACAGCTGATCTCGAGCCGTTGATGACTTCAGATCGCGAGGCGTGGTTTCATAATTTTACGCCAACCCATCCATTATGGGTCATCAGAAGCGATACCGATGAGATTTTGGGGTGGGTAGGACTGGAGCCGTTTTATGGGCGGCCGGCTTATGAACACACAGCCGAGGTTAGCATTTATATCGATCAAAACGCGCGGCATCAGGGGTTGGGATCGCAGGCGCTCGAGTTTGTGATTACCCAGTTGCCAAGTTTAAATGTGACTGCGTTGGCAGCTTATATTTTTGGGCATAATCAGCCAAGTCTTGGTTTGTTTAAAAAGTTCGGCTTTAACCAGTGGGGATGGTTACCAGCTGTCGCGGAACTTGATGGTCAGAAACGCGATTTAGTAATTATGGGGCAAAGATTTGACTAGCAAATCAAATTTTATTAAAAAGCCTGAGTCGTAGCAAAGAAACGGCTCAGGCTTTTAGTTATTGATCGAAAGCAGTTGATTCTTAATTTATCAATTAAGACTGCAGATACTAGTTTTTGACGGATATTTCGAAAGAATGGCAAAACGTTTATCAAAAAATTTATCGCAATATTGAAATCATTTTAGTAAACACTTAATATATTTAAGGATAATAGTGCTATTATCTAAACGATTAGTTGTTTCTATAGTAACGATTTATGCATTGACTACTCAGAAATTGCTGATTTTGGAGAATTTTTAATTTAAAGGATAGCGTTCTGGGAGTGTAAAATATTTTGTGTAAATTTCTAAATTAAATTGAAAAAGGGAAAGCCTTCCCCGTATGATTAAATCGC
>NZ_CANCWQ010000024.1:0-24779 GCF_947381555.1 Limosilactobacillus pulli | reverse complement strand
ACTCCTTTTTTAGTCTACTTTGAGTCTAACCTTGTTAGGCTTTTTTTGTTAAATGTTACGAACTAGCAAATCGCGTATGAGTATATATTTGAGTGTTCGGCCTGCGGTTTCATGGTCTACAGCAAAGATAACTTTGATAAAAAATAGCACCTAGCCAAAATAGCTGAGTGCCGTAATAGTCAACTTATATCTCAATCCTAATCACTTCAACATCCTTAAACGTGAACTACCTGAAGCGTTTGGGATGGTGATTTTTATAAAATCATATTTCTAGATACTATAAAATTTGATTACAAGACAATATTTAGTACAAGGAGGTTGATCACTATGACTTTAGCATTAACACAAAGCGATTTCAGAGCTCATATTAAGAAATACTTAGATCAAGTAAATGATGATGACGAAGTTAAGCTTTAGACCTCGAGCACCCTTTAATGCAGACCTAAAAAGACTTGGTCGACTAGATCCGTCAATTATTGATGAAGTCAGGGAAGCCATTGATGAAATTTTAGAAACAGGGAAATTACCAGCAGAATATAATGATCATCCACTTAAGCGACGTTTATCAGAATATCGGGAATTTCATGTTCATGATACGCCTAAAAATGAGCAACCCAGTGATATTAATGATGTATTAGTAATTTGGTATATTGAACGTAATGAGCTAGTTGTATTAGGGGTTCGGGTTGGGTCGCATGATCGACTTTTCCCTAACCAGAATAGTTCAACAAAATATCATAAGCAGTAACAATTAATAATTAAAATGAAATTCAGCC
Organism: Limosilactobacillus pulli; assembly: GCF_947381555.1. Lineage (NCBI taxonomy): Bacteria > Bacillati > Bacillota > Bacilli > Lactobacillales > Lactobacillaceae > Limosilactobacillus > Limosilactobacillus pulli. The sequence goes on along the minus strand of NZ_CANCWQ010000024.1, from coordinate 24,003 downwards.
AATTCGTCGAGGAACAGATACGCTGAAACATTTACGATGAATACTACTGAAAATTGATCTATATGGCTTAATCGACAAGGTAGATGAATAAACCGATGAAATTACTATCAACAGCAATTGGTGACTTTTGGATGAATGCTGATAAAATCGTCTTACCTTTTAAAGCAGTTGATGTGACCGATATTGTAAATAAGCGTTACACTTATTCCGTCGATCAATCAATTATACTGATTCCAGAATTACAAGAGCATTTTAGTTACAGTGAGTTGGCACTTGAGTCAAACATAAAATTATATCAGCATCATAAAAACGACTGGTGCACTGATGAATTTTATTCAGGAACGTTGTGGGAAATTAATGACAAGATCTTGGGTGTTGCCAATTATGTAGACAATGGCCAACTGGACGAGCATGAAAAACCAAGTGATTTGGGCTTTCCTTCTTATTTTGATATTGATGATCGTTATCGTGGCCAATTATTGTTCCAAGTAACCTACAAGTCCTTGGATGAGTATCAGCTACTTGATAAGCAAGGCATCGATGACATGTCGATTGATTTTTCCTTTGAAGAAATGTCTCTTTGGATCAATTCAAGAAAATGAATGGACAGTATTATCTAATCAAAAAGATTGGCACCAAGTATAAATTTTACTGGGCCCCACGCTCTCCATGGCCCAAGAAGAATTTTGAAGATTGGGGCGTAGCAGTTATTGATTTTTCCTGGGTAATCGAAGACCCGCGTCCCAAACATCTGCGAGCCGCACCTTTAGGATATTAGCTGAAGCCCAGATATCAGGTTTTAAGGGATCCTGAGATAGATGGTGTTAGAGATAGCAGTTACCGTCACATGGTACTTGGAACTGGACATGTCTATGGATGTCTACTTAAAATGAGTGAATTCCGTAGATATGCAGCTTGGGAATCGGGTTAAATGAATATCCTATATTGTTAATGAATCGGCAATTAGTATCATTCAAGCTAGACTTGGCCCACCAATTCTAGCTTGGCAATATTTTCTTACAGGAATAATTAAACCAGCGATGACAGAATTTAATCGGGGATGAGCTTGATAATGCCATATCTAAAATTAGCATCGGCTGACTATGTCGTTTACCTTAAACTTGGGCCAAGAATAGATAACGAATGGATAGATTCAGCGATTGAAGTTTACGAAGAAGAATCTTTGTTTTTTAAATTGAGCCCACTCTGGTATTTTAATGAACCGCAGATTTTATTGTCGATCATGGAAAAATTCTTGCAGAATCCAAGCCAGAAAAATACCTATGAATTGATGGATGATCCAACGGTGGAATTTTCTTTTGATGATGAATATGATGGAATGATCTTACGACTTTATCGTAGTTTTAAACTCCAAGATCATTTAACGCTCTATTTGGATATTGACCAGCTAAAGCATCTGGTTGCGTATCTAAAACTTTATATCGGTAAACTGAATAAGAAAGCTAAAGAGATTCAAACAATGTATGAGAACGGCTTTTTGCAAGGCGATTAGAAGTTTAATGAGGTAATTCAATGAATAAATTACTCCAACCTGCTGATATCGATCAAGTTACAGCAATCTGGCTGGAAGCAAACAGCTAGGCACATTCGTTTATTCCAGCTCAGTATTGGCAAGAAAACCTTGAGCTGGTAAAGAAAATGCTTTTGCAGGCTGCAACTGTCCGGTCTATGCATGCTAATGCATTAAAGATGCTTCAGTAATTAATTTAGCCAATGTTTTAAATAGTAAATAACAGCGGTCGATCGCACAATGCAGTTGTCCGCTGCTTGCCTTAAATATTATAGTTCTGCATCCCCGATATGCGCTTTAAAGATGGTTGCCGGTTTTATAATTAAGAGTAGATAAATCAGTAAAGAAGGGAAACGGCAATGAAGGTATTCGTACAGACCAATCAAAACGGGATGCCCTATAGTATTAATGGCTACGCTGCTATGACCGGTTTTGAAAAAATGGGCTTTGAGGTAGTCTTGTTTAAAAATCTAAGCGATGTCTTAGACAAAATGAAGCGTGAAGACGTGGTAGTTGGTGGACTGGGAACGGTTCGACATCGTCTAAGTGGTCTTGGGATTGATTATCAAGAAATTAACTATCCACAAGAAATTCGCCAATATCTCGGTCGCAGAATCTGGCATTCCAAGATGGATACCATCAACAGCCATCCCGAAATGTGGCCAGTCTTTGTCAAATCGGTAACGGGCAGCAAATTACCGGCAAAGTCATCCGCTCGCCAAGAGATCTGATGGGACTGGGATCCAACTATGAAAATCCTGATGTAATCTGCAACGAGGTGGTTGATTTTACAGCAGAATGGCGAGCCTATGTACGCTATGGCAGAATCGAAGGCGTGCGCCAATACTATTATGGTGACTGGCACTATCATTATGATCCAAATATAGTTGAACAATGCCTGCATGACTACCATAATTGTCCAGCTGGCTGCTCACTTGATTTTGGTGTTACCAAAGCCGGTCGGACACTATTAGTCGAGGTCAATGAAGGATATTCTTTGGCGGCTTATGGACTTTACGACATTCGCTATGCCAAACTGCTGGCGGCACGTTGGGCAGAGATGGCAGGAACCAAAGATGAGTGTACCTTTGATTTAGACTGAGGGTATGAAAATGAATGGGCAGTATTATCTGATCAAAAAAATTGGCACCAAATATAAATTTTACTGGGCCCCTACCTCGCCGGCACCGGAAAAAGATTTTGAAGACTGGGGCGTAGCAGTTGTTGATTTCTCATGGAGAACCGATGATCCTCGTCCCAAGCATCTGCGCGCTGTTCCATTGGGCTATAAACTGCAGCCAAGATACCAAGTCCTGAGAGACCCTAAAATTGATGGCATTAGAGATAAAAGATGGCGATATACAATTTTGGATGGTAGGTACGATCGCTGTATCAATCTAGATTACACTCATCCCTATTATTGGTGGGAATCTGGCTAGTTCTATTGAAGAATTGATTAGTGATTTACCATAAGGAGAAAATTATGATTTTAAAGTTGTGGAGCGGGCCGCAGTTGATGATCAAGGTAATCCTTACCCAATTTTGTACATGGAAAAAGACAATGATGACAAGTGATCAGCAAGTTGAGATGATAAAATAGTAAAAAATATCGATGAGGTAAGTCTATGTCTTTACTATTAGCGGTTATCTACTTGATTTTTGTCAGTCTGGGACTGCCGGACTCATTGTTGGGGTCGGGTTGGCCAAAGATGCAAGTTGAGTTTGGCGTGCCATCTTCTTACGCTGGTTATGTATTTATGATGATCAGTGCCATGACGATCATCTCAGCTCTGTTGAGTCCCAAACTGATCCAAAGGCTGCACGTTAAATGGATCGTGACGGTTTCAATTATGCTGACGATTTTTGGCCTGCTTGGCTTTTCGTTTTGCACGCAGTACTGGATGCTTTTGGTCTGCGCAATTCCATATGGACTGGGTGCAGGAGCCATTGATGCGGCTATGAATCATTACGTTGCCAACAACTATTCAGGCGCGGTGATGAATTTTTTGCACTGCTTTTATGGTGTTGGGGCAATGATCAGTCCATATCTAATGGCATTGGCGATTAAGGTTGCGCACTGGAATGAGGGCTATCGTTGGACGGCCTTTTTACAGATCGGGATTTTGCTGGTTGTAATCAGTTCTTGGTCGCTTTGGCAGCAAAATGATTCTAAAGCAGATGAATCTAAAATTGACAGTGTCGGGATCAAAGAAACAATCAAACAGCCAGGCGTAATGGCAACGCTGCTGGCATTTTTTGCGTACAGTGCCAGTGAGGCAACGTGTTTTTTATGGGTGCCAAGCTATTTTGCAGGTACCAGAACTGGAATAAGCAGCGAGCTCGTGGCCTCGTTTGGTTCGCTGATCTTTGGCGGCTTGATGCTTGGACGACTGATTGCCGGTTTTATTGCAAATCGATTGGGTGATCGGCGTATGATTCGAAGTGGAACGATGGTGGAGCTGATTGGGATTTTGCTGACGGCGCTGCCGATCAAAGGCTATTTAGTGGCGGCAATCGGCTTTTTGATCATTGGTATTGGGATGGGACCAATCTATCCGTCAATTCAGCACATGGCACCAATTAATTTCGATAAGCGCTACAGTGCGGCCGTAATTGGCTTGCAGATGGCTTTTGCCTATACTGGATCAACGTTTATGCCGACTGTTTTTGGAATTTTGCAACAAAAACTCGGTATCTGGATCATGCCGCTGTATCTACTAGTATTTGCTGGATTAAGCTTTGCATTGTTAGAGCTGTCGTATCGCCAAGAAGCAAGACTGTAAAATTGATTATCAAGAGGTGTCAGCAGTGGCGTCTCTTTTTTTGGCAGCTATAGGAATATAATTGACTTAAAGTTAACTTGAAGTAGTAGCATAAAATTTGAAACGAGGTCCAGCCATGACAGAACTGACGATTACGCAAACCAGCCAAAAGTATCATCTTAAACCAGCCACGCTCCGCTATTATGAACAGATTGGCCTGCTTCCAGATGTTCCTAGGCATTCAAATGGTAATCGCTATTATGATGATCAGCTGCAACAATGGATTGAGATGGTCGTGTGTCTGCGTCATTCCGGAGTACCGGTTGATGTTTTGGTTGAGTATGCCGAACTGCTTAAGCAAGGCGATTCGACACTGCAGGCTCGTGAGAATCTATTAAAGAACCAGTTGGCAGTCTTGGAAGAAAAGCGGCATAATCTGGACCGCTCGATTCAGCGACTTGAGCATAAGATCTCGTTATATGAAACTGGTGAGATCAAAAAAGGAAAATCTTATTTTGATAAGTATCGAATGTTAGACGACTAACGGAGGTACTGTTATGAAAACAGTCATTAATCTTTTCCATCCAAACTATCAATATTCACAGGTTAACAGGGCAATGGTGGATGCCGTTAAAGATGAGATCGAGGTCCGCAATCTGGCCGAACTTTATCCAGACTTTAATATCGACATCAAAAAAGAACAGCAGGTGATGGCTAATGCCGATCGCATTGTTTTGCAGTTTCCGCTGCAGTGGTATTCAACGCCGGCTCTGTTAAAGCACTGGGAAGATCAAGTCTTTACCTATGGATGGGCTTATGGGAGTCAAGGAAATACCTTGCAAGACAAGCAGTTGCTGATTGCGGTAACGGTTGGCGCTGATAATTATGGCCGTGATGGTTTTGTCAAATATACGGTTGATGAATTATTACGGCCACTGCAGGCAACCAGCCGTTTGATCGGGATGAAGTACATGAAGCCATTTGTCGTAATGGGGGCATCTTCAATCAGCAATGCCGAACTTAAGAACGTGGGGCCAAGCTATCGCAAATATTTAAATGATGAAACGATTTCGGTACTTGGCGACTTTGAATAAGCGCTGATTGAATGCCACGGGTGGATTAAAGAAAGCTGGTTAAAAAATGGAATATACGAAGCTGGGTAATACCAATCTTGATGTCTCAAAGATTTGTGTTGGCTGCATGAGCTTTGGTAAACCAGGAACCATGCATGACTGGACGCTGGATGCTACCGAATCAGAAAAAGTCGTTAAGCATGCTTTAGATTTAGGAATCAATTTCTTTGATACGGCCAATGGCTATTCAAAGGGGACCAGTGAGCAGTACCTTGGCCAAGCCATTAAGAAGAATATTGCGCGCGATCAAGTCGTAATTGCCTCGAAAGTCTATTTCAACTCAGGACGACTTTCTGCTGCAGCTATTCATCGAGAGATCGATGGCACCTTGAAGCGACTGGGGACTGACTATCTGGATTTGTACATCATTCACCGCTTTGATTATGAAACGCCAATTGAAGAAACCATGGAAGCTTTAAATGGCCTGATAAAAGCCGATAAAGTTCGGGCAATCGGGGCCTCGGCAATGTATGGCTACCAGTTCTACAACATGCAGCTGGCCGCCAGAGATCATGGCTGGGCTCAGTTCCAATCCATGGAGAATCACTATAACCTGCTTTATCGTGAAGACGAGCGCGAACTGATTCCGATCTGTAAGCAAATGGGTGTTTCACTGATGCCATATAGTCCTTTGGCAGGTGGTCATTTGACCCATCCAGGTTGGCATACTGATTCACTGCGCAGCAAGACTGATCGCGTGCTGGCTGGCAAGTATGATGATTATGAGCATCAAGATCTTTTGATTATTCAGCGCGTAGAAGAACTGGCTAAACGCTATGGCGTCAAGATGGCTCAGATTGCTCTGGCTTGGCACTGGGCAAAGGGAGTAGCTTCGCCAATCGTTGGTGGTACCAAGGCCAGTCATTTAGATGATGCGGTCAAAGCATTAGACGTTAAACTAACGCCAGCAGACATTGCCTATCTTGAAGAACCATACACGCCACATAAAATCGTTGGCGCCATTGACCATAACCCAGCAGAAGGCGTGGTTTTGCTGGATGAGAAAAAGTAATAGGGTAACGCAACCAGTTTTAATCAATTGAAGAGAGTTAAAAAGAGGGGGTCTAAGTGGGCACCTCTTTTTAAATAATTGGGGCAAGATAGGTGCTTTTTACCCAATCTGTAAGGCCAAATAAATCCACCAGCAAACGCTCGAAGTGATCGTGGTCTGGACCCGACGGTAGTTTGACGGGTAGCTGATCGACCATCTTAGGATTTGGGTTGACTGTCGTAATCGATTTGGAGATCGTTTTAAATCCCCGCTGTTCTGGCATTTGCTGACTGGTGGAAAGCTGACGGGGAACTGTCGTGGTCAAAGATTATCGGATTTGGTATGATTGAGAAAAATTAAAGGGGAGATCAAAATGCGTGAAAACCAAATCAAAAAGCTACGTCAGTCTCAAAACCTTTCCCAGGAAATGTTGGCTGAAAAAGCTCAGGTTTCGGTAAGAACGATTCAGCGCTTAGAAGCCGGTGAGGAAGCCAGTGTTGAAACGTTGAATCTGGTTGCTGGCGCATTAGGCGTTGGCATCAAGGACTTGTATGATGTGGAAAAAAGCAGTGATTATGAAGAAAAAATTGCATCGGCTGACCAGAAACTGCAGTACCAATTAGGCATGCGGCATAATGAATATAAGAACTTCAAACAGCTTTATGGCACCTGCTACATTATTTTGATGCTGCTCTGGGGTGCATTATTTGGCTTGGTGCCAGGCGGCGTTGCACGATCGGTTATGGGCGTACTCTGGGTTGGTGGCTGGATGATTATGGGGCCTCTTCAAAAATATATCGTGCTCAAAAAAGTCAGTCCCAAGCTGGATGTCAAATATCCAATGACTGCCAATCGCTTAGATAAAAACGAAATTCATAAAAAAGAAAATGATGATTAGAGTTTTAGCCGTCAGCCGTTTAGCTGGCTTTTTGGGGTTAATGCTGCATAGCGATAAAAAGTACCTAAATAAAGCAGGAATTGGTTATCGAATTTGATACGGCAGATAATATAGTCGATCTTCAAAATCAGTACTTATACGTAGATTAAGATTATAAAAATCATGTATTGGTAGTATAGTGAAAAAAACGAATGGGGTGATCCAATGAAAGTACTGCATATTGGCAAGCAGGGCAACTTGCAGCGATTTGCGGCTGCTGACGGCTTTTTGCGCTCGCTGGAACTAACCGATCTAAAACCAGGACTGCCAGTCAAAGAGTATTTAGACCAAGCAGGCGATGCTGATTTTATCGTCGTTGATGCTATTTCCAGCGTCCCTGGCGAGTTGATCAAGCAGATGCCTAATCTAAAAGTAATTCATTCAGAAGGCGTGGCCTATAACGCAATCGATCTAAAGGCTGCTGATGAATACGGTGTTTATGTTTGCAACGCTAAGGGAATGAATGCCATGGCGGTTGCCGAGCAGGCGGTTTTGCTGATGGTGGGAATGCTGCGCAATATGGTTGTCAACGATGCGGCCGTACGCAATGGACATCAGATTGAAACTAAAGAAGGCTACATGCAAAACGGCAATCTGTATGAGCTGGCTGACTGCAGCGTGGGACTGGTTGGTTTTGGTGACATTGCTCAAAAAACGGCTCATTTGTTAAAAGCTTATGGCGTCAAAGAAATCTATTACTACAAGCGTCACCGACTTGATCCAGAACAAGAGCAACAGTTTGGCGTGCAGTACCGTGAATTGGATGACTTATTGGCAAGCAGTCGGATTGTCAGTCTGCATCTGCCAGTTACCGATGCTACTATGCATATGGCGGATCATGACTTTTTTGCCAAAATGCAGCCAGACAGCTACCTGGTCAATACGGCCCGTGGCGAACTGGTTGATGATGCAGCGTTGATTGAAGCACTTAAATCAGAACATTTGGCGATGGCTGGCCTTGACACGCTGGATCATGAGCCAGTTTTAAAAAATCATCCGTTGTTGAACCAATCATCTGGAATCACGCGGCGGTTGTTACTCAGTCCGCATATTGGCGGGATTACCGCGGCCAGCTTTTATCGCGGCTATGCCATGATTGATGAGGATCTGCGGCTGATTGCGCAAGGTCGAAAACCTAAGCGAGTGGTTAATCATCCCCAGATCCATGAGTCAAAATAGATAGCCGGCAGCTACCCGCTAAAATTACAGTTATCAATCTAAAACGCCACACTGACTTTGCGTCAGTGCGGCGTTTTTTGGTAAGGTCTTGGTAAAAGGAACGGTTTTTTATCGATGAAAAGAAAGGTGCCAATTAAGCAGTTAATGAAGCCTTGGAATTATCGTACGTCAAAAACAGGTGCAGCAGCTGGCAAAACACCGATTTTCCCATTCAGAAATGCGTCTCTTGTCTTATGTCAAAGCAGCTGGTTCTGAAGCGGCCTATCAACGGCTTACTAAGGACCTGGACATCTTACAGGGAATGATTTCACGCTATGTCAAACGTTTAGCTGAATTGGGACTTTTGGAACGCTATCATAAAGAAAATGATAAAAAGACCGTTTACCTAAGGCTGACGTCAACCGGCAGCATCGTTGCTGATATGCATAAGCAAATGCATGAAAAAGAGAATGAGCATTACGCGGCCATTCTAGCTGATCTGCCAGCGGAACATATTGCCAATGCGCTTGAAGTTTTAAAAAAATTAACCCTTTAAAAAACTAGAAATCTTTTCGGCGGCAGGGATGGCATACTGAAAAATTGAGCCATGGCCGGCATTCGGGAAAATCAAAAGTTCACTGTTCTCGATCAGTTCGTGCATTTGGTAGCTGTTGCTGGTGGGGACCATCGTATCATTGTCACCATTAATAATTAGGGTAGGCATGGTGATGCGACTCAAGTTATCTGCTGGAGCGGTTCCCCACTTTTTGATGGCGCGCAGCTGACGCCGAAAAGAAGCAATGGTAATTTTTTGATCAGCAAAATCAGGCGTTCTTTGCCTCAAACGGCTGAGGACTCGTTCAGCTTCTTTAGCGCCACGCTGGTCATGGGGATAAAAAATGTAGCGTTTGGGGTCAGTACGCTTGAAGAATGCTTTAAGCATGGCAGTAAAGGTTACCAACGAGACACGATCAATTCCCTTGCCGCCACGTGGTCCTGTACCTACCAAAATCAAACGTTCTACCAGCTGAGGCGCTTGTTCAGCTACAGCTTGCGCAATCATCCCGCCCATTGACAGTCCCAGTAAATTGATTTTTTTAAAGCCGCGCAGCTCGGTGAATTTAACTGCTTGATCAGCCATTGCCTCAATGGTTAATGGGACCTGTCCGCTGCTGGCGCCGACACCAGGCAGATCAATGACCACCAGATGATTTTTAGCCGCTAGCTGATCGATAAAAAGCGGATCCCATTCATCAAGCGTTGCCGAAAGATGAGTCAGCATTACCAGCGGCAGACCAGCATTTTCCGTTCCTAATTCGCGATAGGCAATCTGATTGAGATATTGGTTATGGGTAGTTAAGTATGAAGTCATCTTTTTGCTCGCTCTTAAAAAGTAATGACGGTCTTACCCTTGGCATGGCCTTGGGCGACTTTTTGCAGGGCCGTGTTGAGTTCGCTGAATGGATAGATCTGCTCAACGACTGGATGCAGCGACTGCTTTTCAAAAATATCGGCAGCCTGTTGCAATTGTTTGCTATCCGCGTGGACAAAGATGAAGAAATATTTCTGCTGACGCTTGGCGGCCATTTTATCCAATCGACTGCCGGCCAGACTAAACAAGATCTTTTTAAAGAATGGAAGCTGCATCCGCTTGGCGAAGTCGCCATTTGGCATGCCTTTTAATGAAACCAGGCTGCCTCCTTGCTTAAGGATCTGGAATTGTTTTGCCGTTTCCTGACCGCCCAGCGTATCAATAACATAATCAACGTCTTTTAACACTTTGACATAATCAGTCTGTCGATAATCGATAAACTCATCCGCGCACAGCTTTAAGACCCGTTCAGCATTGCGACCGCTGCCATTGGTGATGACATACAGTCCCATCGCTTTCGCCAATGGAATGGCCATTCCGCCAAAACCACCAGTTCCCCCTGAAATAAAAATTCGCTTGCCAGGCTGCACGTTCAAAAGCTCAAAAGCCTGCATGGCGGTTAGGGCCGTTAGCGGAATGGCCGCAGCCTCCTCATTGGAAAGATAGGCTGGGACCTTGGCAATGGCTTGACTGTCAATGGCCGCAAATTCGGCAAAGGCGCCAGGGTGATTAAGCGGCAGCCGGGCAAAGATGCGGTCGCCTTTTTGGAATCCTTTAACGTTGGCGCCCAAATCGATGATCTCACCAACAAGCTTATTACCAGCCACGATTGGCAGATGGTAAGGGATGATCAGTTTGACTTCGCCTTTGGTAATCATGTTGTCAACGGGATTGACCCCGGCAGCTAAAGACTTTACCAACACTTGATCAGCGGTGATGTCGGGCGTTGGCAGATTGCTAAATGACAAGTTGACGTCTTTTTTGTTGTATTGATTAAGAATGGCTGCTTTCATTTTTTTCCTCGCTTGCTTGTTGTTTAAGATTGTCGATAATGTTGCTGAGCGACTGTTGGGATAATTCATTAGCCAAGTCGGCCTCAATATTTTGAAAAGCTGGACTTAACGCGCCTTGAATATACCGGCCAACCGGGCAGGCAGCGTTAGGATTTTGATGAATATTGAAAAGGTGAACCTGTGAGGCTTCTTGAACGGCTAGATAGACGTCAAGCAGTGAAAGCCGGTTTGCGGGCTTGACGAGAAAATAGCCTGGTTTGCCTTGATGAGTTTCAATCAAGTTGGCATTTTTTAAGAGACTGATGATCTTGCGAATATAGCTGGCGTTGGTGCCGACACTGACGGCCAGATCCTTGGAAGAAAGCGTACGGTCAGATTCGGCAATCATCACCAGAATATGTAAGGCAACGGAAAATTTGGTATCCATGGTTTCCTCCTTTTTGTACTTGTATTTAATACAAATACAAGATTGCTAAAAAGTTTTTCGACAGTCAACAATTATGCTGTTGCTGAGCAGCGTCTTTACCAAAATGGAACGTTTTTGGCTGACGAAATAGAAAAATGCGGTTGTCTGCTTTGCCAATTCAATGTAATAAGGTGTTTAAGGAGCCTTTCCAAGATAGCCAGTAAATGCTCTAGGTAATGTTAATGACTTAGATCAGCAATCTTTTCAAAGTTTTTTGGCAGCCGGTCTTTATGGTCAGCCGTCAATGTTAAGATAAGCTTAAGAAGTTAAAAAAGAGTTGATCAATTATGCCATGGCTTAAATTAAATGCTGGTAGTATTGTATTTGATATAAATATGAAAGACTGCGATGCAACCGAATTAGTCCAACTCAAAATCAAAGGTGCAGGCATTAATATCAACCAAAAAAATCGGGAAGTGCCTAAAGAAGAAATGATCTACTTGGCATGCGCATTGAAAAAATGTCTTGCCCAAACCAACTATCACTGGCAGTATGGTGATTCGGTCAATGGTCAATATGGCGTTTTTCTGGAAAGTGAGGAAGGCGATAAGTATGGTGAATTTATTTACTACCTGGAAGCTCACTCGGCCAGCCGTGTCGTAATTGATTTTAATGAGCAAAATATGCGCTTTTTAATGGAATATATTGAAATGGTACTAGGCAAGATTGATTTTGATGGCGAGTTTGCCCAGCAGCTGTATGCCAATGGCAAGTTATATTAGCTTATTCATCAGCCGAGTGATTGAAATGTACCAAATCAAGCGTCTGAGTCATGATGCCCAATCAAAAACCCCCGACCAGCGTTAAGCTGAGCGGGGGGCGAATACCAGGAAAGGCGACTAGTTAATTAGGATGGCACCGGTCTGAAAAACTTGCCAGTTAATCTTCATCGCTGGCCTGGTCGACGGCATCAATCACGCCATAGCGGAAACCGTGCTTTTCCAAGGCAGCCAGTCCACGAATCGTCGTGCCGGCAGGTGAGGCTACCTGGTCGCGCAAAGCGGCTGGGGACTGGCGCGTTTCATAGGCCAAGGCACCAGAGCCCTTTACCATGCTGGCGATCAAGCGGTAGGCAGTTTGCCGATTCAAGCCATGCTTGACGGCGGCATCACTCATGGCATCCATAAAGACGTCGACAAAGGCGGGACCGCAGCCACCAATTACGCCTACGATATCCAGTTGTTCTTCAGAAACCAATACCACGTCGCCCAGATCATTAAGCAATTGAACGATGGTATCCTTAACGGGCTTATCAAACTTAGGATCCAGCGACAAACCAATCGTACCGGCATTTACGGAAACTGGTGTATTTGGAATCATCGTGGCTACTGGATTGTTAACCAGTGCTGCTTGCAGGTCAGCACGCTTAATACCGGCTGCTGCAGAAATGACGATTGTATGCGGATCCAAGGCTTGCAGCTGTTCAGCTACGGCAACCGTAACAGGGGCCGGTGTTGTTAGGATTACAACGTCAGGCTGCAGATCAATCAGACTCTTTGGATCAAAAACCAGCTTAAATTTATACTCGTGCGCCAATTTTTCAACGCGGGGATTTTGTGGATTCATGGCAATCAGATCGTACTTGGTCAAATTGTTCAAACCTTGCATAATGGCGCCGCCCATGCTGCCGATGCCGACGATAGCAACTTTCATACTAATGCTTCCTTTCTATTCTATCGATATCATTTTAATTATATGACTATTGAATCAAATTAACGTAGGAGCCGTTGATAAAGCCCAGATCCTTGGCCTGATACCAAACGACACCATTATTGTCATTAAGTTTGCCGATGATGTCTAAGCGTTCGCCATCAATGACCTTGCCGATGCTTTGTCCATAAGGCTGATCGTAGACGTCCAGTTTCTTTCCCTGTACGTAGTCAACAACGGCCTTGAGATGATTCAGCGGCAAAATTGCCAGCTGAGTGCCAGGTTTTGGCGCCAGGGAATCGTCACTGGGCAGCTCTTTGAAGTCTTTCATGGTATTGCTGTCGTATTTCAGCCAGCGATCGGCATTGACCTCGTACCAGAACTCGCCTTTTTGAGTGGCAATGCGCTGAAACGTCTTGACGAAAATTCCGCCAGGCAGCGGCGTATCGACTGGCATGCCATCGACGTCGTCAAACAGCTGTGTTGGTGTCGACAGTTTTAGATACATAGCCACGTTTTGAACCTCGCCCCATGAATTGCGGCGATAGTACAGGTGAACGCTGTGTGGCTGCATATCAAAGCTGCCGTTCAATTGACCATCAGCTTTGATGAATCGGTAGTTGGGAAACTTCAATTCGACAATGTTAAAAGGCGTACCAACAAAGCCCCGCAAAAGTTGCGGCACTCTTAAATTAGCACCAGTATCGATATCGGTATAGTAGACCCAGATTGGGTTTCCGGTTTTAAATGAATCAGCCATAAAAATCGCTCCATAACTCTAAACGCTTGTTAATCACATTATAACGCTTTCGCATGCTAAAAGGCCTTGAATTATCGAGCAAAATTACCAATCGGCGTCTAAAATTCAAATCATGGTATAATTGACTGGATATTTTTGGCACAAGGTAAGAAAGGGGATTTCAATGGCAAGTGCTTCAGTGAGAACCAAACGTCTAACGGCTCAGACATTGCTGTTGACGATTTTGATTCTGCAGGATTTTATTCCAGCGTTGGGAAACATTCCGATCGGCCCATTATCGCTGACAACGCTGCAGATTACGGTTATGATCGGCGCGGTTGTGATGGGACCCAACACGGGGATGCTTTTGGGTGGTACCTGGGGTGTGATTACTTGGCTTAGAGCTTTCTTTTATCCAAGCAGTCCGTTAGCGCCGCTGATTTTTACCAATCCCATCATTGCAATCGTTCCACGGCTGCTGGTTGGTCTGGTTGCCGGCTGGCTGTTCATATGGCTGCGTAAGCTGATGAAGGATCGGTGGGCATTGATTATTGTAGGGGCAATTGGTGCCATGACTAATACAATCCTGGTTTTAGGCGGTATTTATTTGTTTGCCCATACGCCAGCGGTTGCCAAGGGTTATCATACCGATGTTGCTCACTTGGGGACGGTCCTAGGTACGGTCTTGGCTACAAATGGTTTGGCTGAGATGGTGCTGTCGATGATTTTAGTGCCGGCAATTGCCATTCCACTGCTACGATATACACATTTTAATGATCGTAAATAACTGATAAGGCCTTGCCATTATGGTAGGGCTTTTTTTGTTTGGAGCGAGGCCTGAGATTTGGTGGTCGCTGATTGAAGGTAATCGTTGCTTTTGGCAATAGTGTTATCTATATTTTGCATCTGTAAATGGTTGACTATTTATGGTCTACATTTATTTACAGTATGCAATTATTTATCGTCTACAATTTATGCCATTAAGATTTGATCAATGACAAAAAGGCCCCGCATCACATTATTGTGATACGGGACCGTGTGCTTTCTGTCAGCTTGAAACTTCAGATCAGCATTGTTTAATTTATCAATATCAGTCAGAATTCAAGCCGACATTGTTTTGTGCTACCGGTGCAGATGGCAGACCGATAACCATATCATTTAGTTATTATTCAGCGTCTTGATCGTCATTTTCTGATAAATCCGTTACGCTGGGCGTTTGAGTTGCAGTTGGTACTGGCGTATCAGCAGCCACGACTTCAATATTGCCATCACCATCGAGTTTGGCAGCCAGCTTGTTGATTTGATCGTGATCCAATACGTAGTCAGCAATGCGGTCTTCGATCTGTTCTTCAATAACCCGGCGCAGTGGACGAGCCCCCATCTTAGGATCATAGCCCAGATCAACCAGTTTTTCCTTAACGTCGGTTGGAACCTCGATGTGCAGATTCTTGTCAGCCAGCATGGCATTGACGTCATCAAGCATCAGTGAAACGATCTTCATCAAATCTGGCTTGGTCAGTGGGTTGAACTGAACGATTGCATCGAAACGGTTCAAGAATTCCGGCTTGAAGTAGTCAGTCAGCTTGTCGATGATCGAGTGCGTCGATCCGCTGGCTTCCGGACCAAAGCCAATTGAAGCTTCAGAGTCACCGGTTCCGGCATTGGAGGTCATGATGATGATCGTATCCTTGAATGAAACCGTACGTCCTTGTGAGTCGGTCAGGCGGCCATCGTCTAAGATCTGCAGGAACATGTGCATTACGTCAGGGTGTGCCTTTTCAACCTCGTCCAATAAAATCAAGCTGTAAGGATGACGCCGAACCTGCTCCGTTAATTGGCCAGCCTCTTCATAGCCAACGTAGCCAGGTGCAGCCCCGATCAGCTTAGAAGTTGAGGTCTTATCCATGTATTCGGACATGTCAAATCGAATCATGGCGTCTTTGGAACCAAACAGCAGCTTAGCCAGCTGTTTAGCCATTTCCGTCTTACCAACCCCCGTTGGACCAACGAATAAGAAACTGCCGATTGGACGACCGGACTTGTTCAGGCCAATTCGATTACGCCGAATTGCACGAGCAACCTTGTCAACAGCCTCATTTTGACCGATAACGTGCTTTTCAAGCTGCTTGTCGAGATCACGCAGCTTGTTTTCTTCCTGTTTTTGCAGATCGCCAACTGGAATGTGCGTCTTTTCTTCAACGATCTTTTCCATATCTTGAACCGTAACCGTGGCTGCCTGATCCGTGTGGTTTTCTTCGGCATCCTGCTTAGCTTTGGTCAGTTTGGAGACTTGGTCACGGTAGTAGGCGGCCTTTTCATAGTCTTGGCTTTCAACGGCTTGCTGCTTGTGAGCTTCAGCCGTGTGGATCTGATTTTCGATCGTGGCTGGATCAGCTGTCTTTAAGGTCAGATTCTTGCGAGATCCCGCCTCATCAAGCAAGTCGATCGCTTTGTCGGGGAGGAAACGATCCTGAATGTAGCGATCAGACAGCTTAGCGGCAGCCTTGATGGCATTATCGGTGTACTTAACGTGATGGAAGTCTTCGTAACGACCTTTGATCCCATTTAAGATCTTGATAGTTTCCTCAACGGATGGCTCGTTGACCTCAACTGGTTGGAACCGCCGTGCCAGAGCTGCATCTTTTTCAATCTTACGGTACTCGTTCATGGTCGTGGCCCCGATCAGTTGCAGATCACCACGCGCCAGGGCTGGCTTTAAGATGTTGCCTGCATCCATGCCGCCTTCAGCATTGCCGGCTCCCATAATTTCATGAACCTCATCAATAAACAGGATGATATTCTTGTTCTTTTGAACTTCTTTCATTAACTGCTGCATCCGCTGTTCGAATTGACCACGGATCCCAGTGCCTTGAACCAGTGAGACCACATCTAAGCGAATAATCTCTTTAGAAGCGATCTTTTCCGGAACCTGACCAGAGACGATTGCTTGAGCCAGGCCTTCAACGACTGCGGTTTTACCAACCCCAGCCTCACCAATTAAAACGGGGTTGTTCTTAGTCCGTCGGTTAAGGATCTCAATGACTCGTGCAATTTCATCATCACGTCCAATTACGGGATCGATCTTGCCTTGGCGGGCCAGGTCAGTCATGTTGACGCCGTATTGTCCCAGTAGACCTTTATTACGCTTGCCGCCGCCATTATTGCCGGACTGAGCATTGTTGAAATTGGCACTGCCTTGATTGTTGGCATCTTGGCCTTGCATGTTGTTCATAGCATTCATAAAGTCTTCGAGACTGCCAAAACCAAAGTTGTTATTCATTCCATTACCCCCATTCATCAGGTTCATTTGTGCCTGCTGCATGTTTTGATAGCAGCTTTGGCATAGGTCAATCTGCATGCGTTGACCGTTAAAATTCATTTGTAGGTGAATCGTTGCGGGATTTTTTTGACATACTTGACAAAGCATTTAGCTGTACCCCCTCAAAAGTCAAAACTATATTTGACCTTTTTTGACCATAATGCAATTATACTTACTTTTAGTAATATATCAAGCAGTTTAGTCGATAAAAGTCAAATTAATTAATGCTTGATATGATGCGTTTTGTTGGTAAAGGTCAAAATGAAGGACAAACTTTCTACCTTTGATTTTAGCACTGGTTGGATGAGAATACTAAAAACCCCGCCATTTAAAAAAATTCGTTATAATATATAATGTATAAACATCAATCAGGAAAAGAGGTGGGGAATGCATGGCTGCCAAAGACTACCGTCAGCTGCTCGAAGATTTGCGTGCCGGTAAGATTGAGGAATTTGTCGTGACACCCGAGGAATTTATGGACTTCCAACCGATTTATCATGATTATGAGTATCGGACCCAGATTGAGGGGAAAGCCGAACGGGGCGGAGAATTGCACTATCATTTGATAAAACGCGATTAAATCCGTATTTTGGCGTCATTTGCCAATAAATCGTCTTGTATTTACCGCTTACAATTGCTACAATTAAGATATTGAAAGCGTTGGTTGCCAATTGCCAATGCCCAACAAAGCCTTAAGGAGAATGATTACAATGGAAAAACGCGATTTTACGATTACTGCTGAAACTGGTATCCACGCTCGTCCAGCTACGATCCTGGTACAAACTGCATCCAAGTACACTTCTGACGTTTCCCTGTCATATAACGGCAAGAGCGTTAACCTGAAGTCCATCATGGGTGTTATGAGCCTGGGTGTTGGTCAAAACGCCAACGTTACGATCACTGCAGAAGGCGATGACGAAAAGGAAGCTATTGAAGCCATCGCTGAAACGATGAAGAAAGAAGGCTTGGCGGACTAACATGTCAAGACAACTCAATGGCATCGCGGCTGGTGGTGGCATTGCCATCGCACCGGCCTATTTGCTGGGAGTTCCTGACCTATCCGTTAAGCAGCAGCATACCGATAATGTGAATCATGAAGTCGCTCGGCTTCATGATTCTTTTGCTATTACGGCAAATGAGCTGCGTGAGATCTGTCAGCGTGCCCACGCTCAACTTGATAAACAATCGGCCGTTGTTGTCGATATGCAGCTGCAGCTGGTGCTTGCTGAAGATTTTCAGCAGACCATTGAGCATCAGATTGTTACCAATCAATATACGGCGGGCTATGCCGTTAAAAAAGAAACCGATCGTTGGCTTGCAGAAAATGTTGCTGATCAACAAGGCCTGCATCAAAGAGGAATCGCTATGCAAGACCTTTTTAAGCGATTGATGAGTCATATTTTGGGAATCGAACTGCCCGATCCAAGCCGGCTCAAGCACCAGGCGATTATCGTTGCTCACAGCTTGACACCAACCGACATTGCTCGCTTTGATCGACGCTATGTGGTTGGCCTGGTGACGGATCTGGGCGGCAGTACCTCGCATTTTTCCATCATGACCAAGGAAAAATCACTGCCCAGCGTGGTCGGGACCAAAACGGCTACGCGCGAAATTTTGGATGGCACCTCTTTGATCGTTGACGGGGTTCATGGTCGCGTGCTGCTTAGCCCAACGCCGGCTGAGATTGATGAATACGAAAAAAAAGCTGGCGACTATGCTCGTGAAATGGAATCGCTTGGCGTTTTAAAGCATCAACGAACCATCAGTGCCGATGGACGTCATTTTGAGATTGGTGCCAACGTATTTTGGTCCGATGAGGCAGAAGACGCCAAAAACAGCGGGGCAGAAGGGGTTGGCCTGATGCGCAGCGAGTCTTTGTTTATGGGGCGCGATACCTTGCCAAGCGAAGAAGAGCAGTTCCAGATCTATAAAAAGATTATTGCCGAGATGACGCCAGAACGTGTAATCATTCGAACACTGGATATTGGCGGCGATAAACCGATCGCTTCGATTCAAACGCCAGTTGAAGACAATCCGTTTTTAGGCATGCGCTCGCTGCGTTTTTCATTGGCTCATCCCGAGATAATGCGTCCACAGTTGCGGGCCTTGCTCAGAGCCTCAGTATATGGTCGATTGGCAATTATGTTTCCAATGGTCAGCACACTGGATGAATTTTTGGCAGCTCGCAAGATTCTGGATGAAGAGCGCCAAAAACTGGCAGCCCGCGGTATTGGCTGTGCCCGCCAGATTGAGGTCGGAATGATGGTTGAGGTACCATCAGCTGTTGAAATGGCTGATCAATTGGCCCAGTATGCCGACTTTTTCAGCATTGGCTCCAACGACTTGACCCAGTACATGTTTGCGGCTGATCGCGGCAACAGTCAGGTCGCACACCTTTACCAAACGCTGCATCCAGCCGTTTTGCGGGCTATCAAGCATACGGTCGACGCGGCACACGCAGAGGGTAAATGGGTCGGTATTTGTGGCGAGATGGCCAGCAGTTCGCTTGCCACGCCATTATTATTAGGGATGGGAATCGATGAGTTTTCGATGAACAGCTCCAGTATCTTACCGATTCGCTCTTTAATCAGTGAGCTGCACGTTCGACAATTACAGCCACTGGTTCATCAGGCAATGAATGCCCGCAATGCCAAAGAAGTACAAAAAATGATCATGGGTCGGGTTCCCGTATTGAAAAACTTCAATTTCTAAAATTTGATCAAGGTCGCTTCAAATGTCTTGAAGCGACTTTTTTGTAGGGTTAAAATCAGTTATCTGATGACGCAGAATCAGTTACAATGGAAATTACTGAATCTGAATCATAATTAGCCGTTCGCCGTAAATGGCGATTGAAAATCAAAGGGGATCGCATTGTGAATATTGGGTTGTTTACAGATACTTATTTTCCACAAGTCAGTGGCGTTGCGACGTCGATTAAGACTTTGCGTGATGAGTTGACAGAACAGGGTCATCACGTCTACATCTTCACTACGACCGATCCAGCCGCCAAGCACGATGATCCGGAAAATGGCATCTATCGCTTTCCCAGCGTTCCGTTTGTTTCATTTACCGATCGACGCATTGCCGTTCGGGGCTGGGTGCGGGCCTTAAAGCTGGCACGCAAGCTAAAGCTGAATATCGTTCATAACCAGACGGAATTTTCCTTGGGGATGATGGGAAAGATGGTTGCCAAGGAAATGAATATTCCATGTCTGCACACATACCATACAATGTATCAAGACTATCTGCACTACATTGCCAATGGTCATATTATCAAGCCGCATGACGTTGCCAAGTTGGCACATCTTTACCTTAAGAACATGACGGGGGTGATTGCTCCTAGCGAAAGAGTACTGGAGACGCTGCAAGCATATGATGTGACTGCACCGATCAGAATTATTCCGACTGGGGTTAATCTAAGGGTCTATGCCAAATCGGATACGGCCGCTCAAAAACACGACCTGCGTCAAAACCTGGGCTACAGCGATGACGTACCGGTATTACTGTCCCTCAGTCGGCTGGCCTATGAAAAAAACATTCAAGCTTTGATTGAGGCGCTGCCCGATATTTTGCAGACTCGCCCCGATGCCCAGCTATTGATTGTTGGTGATGGCCCAGCACGTGGGACTTTAGAGCGTCAGGTGGCCAAGATGGATCTCAAGGATCACGTTCAATTCACCGGCGAGATCAAAAATGAAGAGGTTCATCATTTTTACCAAATGGCTGACGTTTTTGTCTCGGCTTCTGATTCCGAGTCACAGGGGCTGACCTATGATGAGGCGCTGGCATCTGATCTGCCAATTGTCGTGATGCGCAGTGAATATACCGATGAACTGATTGACGATCCAGCAATTGGAATGAGTTTTCAAAAACGAGGCGATCTGGTCAAGGGCGTTTTGTACTATCTTGATCATCCTGACACGCAAGAGACGATTGCCAAGCGCCAACAAAAGCTGCATGACATCTCATCGGAGGTCTTTGGCCAGCGCGTTATGGATTTTTATCAAGACTGTCAACAGCGACTGCAAGCACAACAGCAGGAAAAGAAGCATCAGCATCATTTGTTTGGTAAACGAGGTTGAGTATGCTAAAAATTACAATGTATTCTTCAGCAGACAAGGTAGCTGGTCAAGGAGTGGGCAGTGCCTACCTAGAGCTGATGCATCTGTTGGAGACCAACTTTAAAGATGAGTTTGATATTGCGGTCAATAAATACCGTACTAGTGATATCAGTCACTATCATACGATCGACCTACCGTTTTGGTTTTCGACTTTTTCCAAAAAACGCGGCCGCAAGATTGGCTACGTGCATTTTTTACCAGAGACGTTAGAGGGCAGTTTGAAGATCCCCCAGCCGTTTCGTGGCATCTTTTATCGCTACGTGATTGCCTTTTATAAGCGGATGGATCATCTGGTCGTGGTTAATCCCTCATTTATCGACAAGCTCGTGGCTTATGGCATTCCCCGTGCCAAAATTACGTATATTCCAAACTTTGTTGATGATACTAATTTCCATCCAGTTGACGCGGTAGAAAGAAGAAGACTGCGCACCAAATGGGGGATCGCGCATCGTCGGTTCGTCGTCGTTGGCAGTGGTCAGATTCAAGAGCGCAAGGGTGTTTTCGATTTTATTCAATTGGCCGAGCAAAACCCGGACGTACAATTTATCTGGGCAGGCGGTTTTTCGTTTGGACGGATTACGGATGGCTATGCGGCCCTTAAAAAAATTGTGGCTAATCCACCAGTCAATCTAAAATTTCCTGGTATCGTGACGCGTCAGCAGATTGCCGAACTCAACAACATTGCGGACCTGTTTTTATTGCCGTCATATAATGAACTGTTTCCGATGTCGGTCTTAGAAGCTTTTAGTTGCGGAACGCCCGTCATGTTGCGGGATCTGGATCTTTATCATTCCATTATTCAAGGATATTATGAGCCCGCCAAAGACGTTGATGAGATGCAGCAAAAACTTGACTGGCTGCGCAACACGCCATCACGGCTGGCTGAGCTGAAAATGGCGGCCCATACCGCATCACAGCAATACTCCAAGGCCCATTTAGCCAAGGTGTGGCATCGATTCTACCTGGAGCAGGCTAAGGAGGGCTAAGCGATGTCGCGAAAAAATTGGATTGTTTTTATCCTGATGCTGGCGTGCGGCGTGGGGATCTTTGCCTATTCGCTGCGTGATGTTAAGCTGTCTTCAATCATTGGTGATTTGGAACATCTAAACTGGGGCTGGTTTGCTATTGCCTTTTTGTGTATTTGTCTGTATCTGTTTTTAGAAGCTGTTGTGGTCAAGATTTTTATGAACGATCGGCATGATGGCTTCACCTGGAAAGATGCAATTCGAATTCCGTTGGTTGAGCAATTGGGAAATGGTTTGACGCCTTTTTCAACGGGTGGACAGCCGGCTCAGCTGCTGGCTATGATGCAGTCAGGTGTAGACGGTGGCCAGGCCAGCTCAGTTCTGTTGATGAAGTTTGTGGTTTTTCAATCAATGATTGTCATCAACTTCATTATCAGTCTGTTGGTGGGCTTTCATTATATTGCGACCAAGCTGCATGCTCTGTCGCTTTTGGTTGTCTTTGGCTTTTTAATCCATCTGAGTGTGATCGTTGGTCTGCTTTTGGTGATGTACTGGTACGGCTTTACCAAAAAAGCGACCAATATCTTGATTCGACCCGCACATTGGTTTATGAAGCAAGGTCGCTACCAAAAAATGCAAGTCACGCTTAACGAAAAAATCGATACCTTCTATCAAGAAAGTCTGAAGATCAAAAGTGAGTACGGTAAAATGGCCAAGGTTAGTTTAATTACCTTGCTACAGCTGGCGTTTTACTACCTGATTCCTTATTTCATTATGCTGTCTTTAGGAGTCAAAGGACTAAACATCATTATGGTTATCAGCTTGAATGTCTTGATTTTCATGGTGATCTCACTGTTTCCGATTCCTGGTGGGACAGGTGGGGCCGAGTATAGTTTTTCGGTGTTGTTCTCAAGTTTTGTTGGCTCCGGCAGCAAGTTGGTACTGGCGATGCTGCTTTGGCGAATTTTGACCTATTACTTTGGGATGTTTGCGGGGATGTTTGCCTTGATGGTCAAGCCGGATCGAGTGCACGAACCCGATTGATAACGATATAATAGTCTTAGTCAGAACCTGATCGTTAAGGATTGGGTTCTTTTATTTGGCTGAGGTTTAAGTAATAGGTGTGCCAGAAAATAATAATTATGTAATGAGGTTTGATAATGATTCATTCAGAATTGCAGCGGATTTTACGTCGCTTGGATGCAATGGCAGAGGATACCCATGGTGATATTCAGCAACGTACTTTTTCTGCTTATGGAATTCAGATTTGCACCGTGACGTATCGACAAAGTACCGGTGAATTTGAGCTCGAACAGTTTCAGCCGGCTGCTTATATGACGTTTGATAATCTGGATCTGACGGCAATTGAGGTTTATCGTTGTTTGTACGATTTTAAGAACTCCTTTTAACGTTCACTCGAATATTTAATATGAGTTTAGTTTCTAATCATCGAGTTTCTTGTAAGATTAAAGGCATGATAATTTGATTTGTTCGCAGTTTCTGAATTAACGAAAAAACTTTCAAAATATAGTTGACGATTAGGCAATATATCGGTATAGTAGTTAACGTTGTCGATGAGGCAGACGTTGATTACAGCGAACTTTGCTTCGATTAACTGCTGATGATTAAAAATGTTGTTGACAGTTAAATGACTTCATGATATATTATTTAAGTCGCTTGTTTGAAATGTTTGAAAAAAGAATTTGAAAAGTTCTTGACAAATAATTTACAAGTGTTAAAATAATAAACGTTGTAACTGATCAACTAAATCGGTTACATGGTAGACCTTTGAAAACTGAATACAGTTTCGACGAACACAAATGTGCAGGGTCATCAATCATTACGA
>NZ_CANCWQ010000023.1:0-26016 GCF_947381555.1 Limosilactobacillus pulli | reverse complement strand
AAGCACAGATCGAGGCACTTGTCATGACGAATAATCTAGCAAAATTTGGAATGTTACAAACTAGCAATTGACGTATAATGAATGAAAGGAGAATCATGCCTGTTTTGCCAGCCCAGAAAAAGACTACTTGAATCGGCATGATGCTTGTTCATGGCAACAATCAAAGATATCGCGGCACGTGCGGGGGTCTCGGTCTCTACGGCATCAAGAGCCTTGAATGATAATCCGCGAATCAGCGAGGCTACGCGAGAAAGAATCAAAAAAATTGCCACTGAAATCGGTTATCATCCCAACTATGCCGCTCGTAATTTAACGCGGGGCGAGGCCAACATGGTCGGGCTGGTTTTTCCGGTAACGACCGATGAGGCGCCAGCTAATCCGTTTCATATTGATTTGATGCGGGGGATTGCCGCCGCGCTGGAGTCACGCGACTATTCGATGGTCGTGGCCCTGGCACCTACGCAAGAAAAGCTTTTGCGCGCCGTCAAGTCGATGGTGCTGCAATCCGAGATTCACAACTTTTTATTGTTCTATACTTTGGAGCATGATCCAGTGGCAGCCTATCTGCGTGAGCATGGCTATAATTTTGTGGTTATTGGCCATCCAGAGCGCCATCAAAACGATCGCTATGTCGATAATGATAATGTGGCCGCTGGTTATGCAGCAACCAAGCAGCTTTTGATCAATCATGACGTTACGCATCTGGCATACGTCAGTTCACCAAATCACTGGCAGTATGAAGAGGATCGTCGCTTGGGCTATGAGAATTGTTTGGCAGAGCGTCATTTGCCAGAAGCCGATTGGTATTATGGCAAACAATCAGCCAGCGAATTTTTTGCTCAGCATCCCAACGTTGATGGGCTGGTATGCGCTGATGACATTTTGTTCTTAAAGCTTAATCATGAACTCCAAGAGCTGCACTTGTTGGATCGATTGCCGATTATCTGTTTTAACAACAGCAAGCTTTTAGGCATGCTGCTGCCCGATGTGGAGAAGGTTGATTTACGGCCACATGAGCTGGGTAAAAAGGCAGTTGAATTGCTCTTCAATCCAAACATTCAGCACGCGTTTGTGGCATTTAGAATTGACTAGCAGCTGAATGCATGTCATTGTGTCACTGGATACAGCAACGATTGGGCGGTTCTTTATAATAGAAGCCAAAAATATTTAAAAATTTTTTAGTCGGTTCATTCCTTGATGGACCGGCATTTCTTTTATCTTTTTGCGCAATCGGTTGCATAAATTTGTGTGCAAACGGTTGCGGAAAACGAATTCATTTGTTATATTATAAATTGTTAAAAGTCATGAAGCGCTTACACGACTTGCAATTATTTATTAAGTGGATTTTTTAGGTTTTTAGGATAGGAGTTTTAAGTCATGAGTGAAGTAGAGCAAAAGAAACAGACCTCTGGCTTGCCATATTTGTCCAAGAAAACGATTTGGATGATTAACTTCGGTTTTCTTGGCGTACAGACGGCCTTTACTTTACAAAGTTCTCAAATGAGTCGGATTTTCCAAACGATTGGGGCCGACCCGAACAGTCTTGGGTGGTTCTTTATTTTGCCACCATTAATGGGTATGATCGTACAGCCAATTGTTGGTTACTATTCTGACCGGACCTGGGCACCAAAGCTTGGTGGTCGGCGGCTGCCATACTTGATGCTTGGTACGATCGTTGCCGTTATCGTTATGCTGCTTTTGCCAAACTCAGGCAGTCTTGGATTTGGGTATGGATCGTTTGCCGCATTGATGTTTGGTGCGATTACCGTTGCCTTCTTGGATTTGTCTTCTAACGTTGCCATGCAGCCATTCAAGATGATGGTTGGTGACATGGTTAACGATGATCAAAAGAGTTATGCTTATGGTATTCAGAGTCTGCTGAACAACATTGGTTCCGTTCTGGCAGCCATCTTCCCATTCCTGCTGACTTGGTTTGGTCTGCGGAACACGGCTCCTAAGGGTGTTGTTCCTCCTTCGGTTCGCTGGGCCTTCTACATTGGTGCTATTCTGCTGATTTGTACCAGTGCTTTGACGATGACCCACGTTAAGGAATATGACCCTGAAACCTATGCTAAGTACCATGGTATCAAGGAATCCGACAACACTGAAGGCGGTAACTGGGTTGAATTGCTCAAGCACGCCCCAAAGGCCTTCTGGACGGTTTCACTGGTACAATTCTTCTGCTGGTTTGCTTTCCAGTACCTGTGGACTTACTCAGCCGGTGCAATTGCGCAAAACGTATGGCACACGACCAACGCAAGTACTGCTGCTTACCAGGCTGCTGGTAACTGGTATGGTGTAATGGCTGCTGTTCAGTCAATTGCCGCTGTTGTATGGTCCTACGTATTGGCCAAGTTGCCTAACAAGTACCACAAGGCTGGCTACATGGGATCACTGCTGCTGGGCGCGGTTGGTTTCGCAACGGTCTGCTTCTTCTCCAACCAATACGCTTTGATCCTGTCTTACGCACTGGTTGGTATTGGCTGGGCTGGGATCAACACTTACCCATTGACGATCGTTACCAACGCATTGTCTGGTAAGCACATGGGTACCTACCTTGGCTTGTTCAACTGTTCGATCTGTCTGCCACAGATTGTTGCTTCACTTTGCAGTTTCTTCCTTTACCCAATGTTGGGCAACTCCCAACCACACATGCTGCTGCTGGGTGGGGTCGTTATGGCAATCGGTGCATTCTCCGTTAACGCCATCAAGGAAACGTTTGCTGCTTAGTTTTGACTGATTTTGCAACTTTAGAAATTAATTGAGATTGAGAAAGGATAATATCTTATGAAACGAACTTTTGACGTCGCTCCTTGGAATATCGTAACGACCAAGTGGGCTCCTGAAGACAAACGCCTGCAAGAATCAATGACCAGTCTGGCCAACGAAAACCTCGGGATGCGTGGTTTCTTTGAAGAAGGCTACTCTGGCGACAAGATGGAAGGTGTCTACTACGGTGGCGTTTGGTTCCCAGACAAGACGCGGGTCGGCTGGTGGAAGATCGGTTATCCAAAGTACTTTGGTAAGATGATCAACGGCACCAACTTCCTGCAGCTGACGATCAAGGTTAATGGCGAACAGCTGGATCTGGCTAAGCAGGCACCAACTGACTTCAAGCTGGACCTTGACCTCAAGAAGGGAATCTTTACCCGTGAATTTACGGCTGAAGTTAGCGGTGCCAAGCTGCACTTTACGTTTGAACGTTTTATCAGCGTAGCGCAAAAGGAACTGGTTGGTCAGCGTCTGCACGTCAAGAACCTGGGCAATGCTGAAGCCAAGCTGGAAGTTGCCAGCGTTATCAATGGTGACGTTTACAACGAAGACTCCAACTACGATGAACAGTTCTGGGATGTGTTGGAACAAAAGGCAGCCGGCGAACACGCACTGTTGGTTTCTAAGACGAAGCCAAACCCATTCGGCACGCCTCAATTTACGGTTGGGGTAAAGACTACTACCAAGACGACTTTGGAACATGTTGGCGATGGCACGACCGCTAAGACAGCTGAAAACGACTTTGCTGGGACGCTGGCTGCTGGTGCTGAAGTTGAATTGGAAAAGCGTTCCGTTGTCGCAACTTCACGTGATTTTGACACCCAAGAAGCGCTGGTTGCTCGTCTGGATGAATTAGCTGGTCAACTGGATGGTCAAAGCTTTGATGATCTGCTGGCTCCCCACGTTGCTGGCTGGGCAGAACGCTGGAACAAGGCCGATGTTGAAATCAATGGCGATGACGAAGCTCAACAAGGGATTCGCTTCAACCTGTTCCAACTCTTCTCAACTTACTACGGTAACGACTCACGCCTGAACATCAGTCCTAAAGGGTTCACTGGTGAAAAATATGGTGGTGCTACTTACTGGGATACTGAAGCCTACTGTCTGCCAGTTTACCTGGGTGTTTCCGATCCTAAGATTTCCCGTAACCTGCTGATGTACCGTTATGACCAACTGGACGGTGCTTACGTCAACGCCCAAGAACAAGGCTTGAAGGGTGCGCTGTTCCCAATGGTTACGTTCAACGGTATCGAATGCCACAACGAATGGGAAATCACGTTTGAAGAAATCCACCGTAACGGTGACATTGCCTACGCAATCTACAACTACACCAACTACACGGGCGACAAGAGCTACGTGCTGCATGAAGGTGCCAAGGTTCTGACTGAAATTTCTCGTTTCTGGGCTGACCGGGTTCACTACTCACAACGTCAAAACAAGTACATGCTGCATGCCGTTACCGGTCCTGACGAATACGATAACAACGTTAACAACGACTGGTACACGAACCTTCTTTGCCAATGGACGCTCAAGTACACGTTGCAAGTGCTCAAGGAAGTTGACGCTGACGTAGCTGAAAAGCTTAACGTTACGGACGACGAAAAGCGCAAGTGGCAAGCAATCGTTGACAACATGTACCTGCCATACGACAAGGAACGCGACATCTTCCCTGAAAACGATGGCTTCTTAGACAAAGACCTGAAGCCAGTTGCCGACATTCCTAGCGACCAACTGCCAATCAACCAACACTGGTCATGGGACAAGATCCTGCGTTCACCATATGTTAAGCAAGGTGACGTTATCCAAGGTATCTGGGACTTTATCGACGACTTTACGCCAGAGGAAAAGAAGCACAACTTCGACTTCTATGAACAATACACGGTTCATGAATCAAGCCTGTCACCATCGATCTACTCCATTATTGCCGCTGACTTGGGTTACGAAGACAAAGCCGTTGAACTGTATGGCCGTTCCGCACGTCTTGACCTGGATAACTACAACAATGACACTTCTGATGGTCTGCACATCACTTCCATGACTGGTAGCTGGTTAGACATTGTACAAGGCTTTGCCGGCATGCGGATTCGCGAAGGCAAGCTGCACTATGCACCATTCCTGCCTAAGAAGTGGGATTCATACCAATTCACGCAAGTCTTCCGTGGCCGCGTCATCAAGGTCTTGGTTGACAAGGAAGGCACGCACGTATCACTCGTATCCGGTGAACCACTGACCATTGATCTGGCTGGTAAGGATCTGGAACTGAAGTAGGGGGCATTTTACATGAAGTTTGAAGATCTGAAGGGTTTTGCTTTTGACCTGGACGGCGTTATTGCCGACACGGCTCGTTTTCACACGCAAGCTTGGCATCAACTGGCTGACAAGGTAGGTACGACTTGGACGCCTGAACTGCAGGAAAGCTTGAAGGGTGTTGGCCGGATGGATTCTCTGGAATTGATTCTGAAGGCTGGTGGTCACGAAAATGACTATACGCAAGCTGAAAAAGAAGCATTGGCTGCTGAAAAGAATGACAACTACCTGCGTCTGGTTGAAACCTTGACGCCAGCTGATGTTTTACCAGGCATGCAGGCCTTCTTGGATGATATTCGTGCCAAAGGCTATCAAATGGTATTGGCATCGGCTTCCAAGAATGCTCCTAAGGTATTGAAGTACTTGAAGTTAAGCGACTACTTTGATGGAATCGTCAACCCAGCTTCGGTTAAGCATGGTAAGCCAGCTCCTGACATCTACATTGCGGCTGCCGAAATGATGAACCTGCCTGTAGCCAACGTGGCTGGCCTGGAAGATGCCCAAGCCGGTGTGCAAGCCATCAATGATGCTGGCGAGCTTTCAATCGGTATTGGTGCCGGTCTTGATGATGCTGACATTCGCTTTGACGCAACCAAGGACGTTACGCTGGAAGCAATCAAGGCTCAACTCGACTAGTCAAAATTCGTTTTGAATCAAAAATTCTCTCTCTCAAAATGGTCCGCGAATTCGTTTCGTGGGCCATTTTTGTTTGCTGATGGTCGGTTGAAAAAAACTGAGTAGCCTCGAATAGATTAAATTATTCGTGCCGATCGTTAATTAGTCCATCAAATTGGTGCTAAACTAAAGGTAAAACATCATTTTGATAAGGGGATGAACCAGATGCAATTTATGGATTTAGTACAATCTCGGCATGCCTTTCGCAAGTATGATGATCAGCCGCTGACCAGTGAAGAGCTGCAGCCAATTCTGCTGGCCGCCGAAGCCAGTCCAGTTGGCTTTGGGAAAATACAGCAATCATCAGCTGACGGTGATTCAAGATCCCAAGACGCTAAAGCAGATTAAAAATATCTATCAAGCGCCAACTTTGATTGTTGTTTCATCACCAGATCCTGGCCAGCTAGAGTTTGTTGATGCTGGGATCATCGTGCATAATATGGAGCTGGCTGCTGAAAATGAAGGCTTGGCCGCCAACTATAACATGGCCTGTCTGACCTCGCTGCCGCAAGCGGTAGTTCCAGCCGGGATGACGCCTTGCTTCGCGGTTACTTTGGGTCATACCAAAGAAAAACTGACGACCCGTGATATTGATATCAAACGGATACCCGTTAATTGGATCAAAGAAGGCTAAAATTGATTATCTTGATTTCCCAGGAAATAAAATAATCTTGCTCTAAACTAAAACAGCGTTGCCGCAAGCTTTGATAGCTTGAAGCAACGCTGTTTTTACGTGTACGTATTGGAATGATCGTTTATTCTGCCAGTTGCAGTTTAGCGGCATCAAGATGAAAATAGTCCTGCAGATATTTAGCCAAGCCATCATGATCGTTGTCGAGCGGTGTTACGTCATCAGCAATCTGTTTTATATCGTCAACCGCATTTTTCATGGCAACCCCACGACCGGCATAGCTGAGCATTTCGGCATCATTGTGCTCATCGCCAAATGCAATGATCTGATCAGCACTCAGCTGGTATTCTTTAACTAAATGGCGCAGACCGGCTTCTTTATGCGTGCCGCGTCGAATCAGCTCCATAATTGAATATGGTCCGCCCCAGACGCGTGGCTCAACAAAATCACCGTATTTCTGATTGACAGCGGCCAAAATAGCGTCTTTTTTGGCCGGATCAAACTGAATCGTCAGGGCAATTGGATCGTTGTTTAAATTATGTTCATTGAGGATCTGTTCCGGTGCCAATTTGGCGGGTAAAAACTCAGGCAGCTCGTTGCTGGGATGATCAGCCCAGACGTGGTACTTATCCTCGGCAATCACCATTTTGATTCCTAATTCCTGTTTATGGGCTAAGAGATCAAGTGTCATTTCGCGAGTAACGTTGACCGCGTATTCACCGGCCCACTTGCGATGTGGAATATGGCCCAAGGCACCGTTGAAGTTGATCATTGGTGTCTTAAGTCCAATCTGATCGTAGAGGTGTCCAGAAATTAAATACGGCCGCCCAGTGACGATTGAAACCAGATGTCCTTGCTGACTGAGCGTACGCAGAGTCTTAATCGTATTAGGCGTTAATTTAGATTGATTGTTGAGCGTAGTACCATCCAGGTCGATGGCAATCAAATGTTGCTTCATTTAATTCGTCCTTTCGAAAAAATATCTGGTTAAATTATATCGAGAATCGCTAGGTAAACGCAAATTATCCGAAACCGATAAGACAATCGTGGATTAATGTTTTAAAGGACTGTTGAACTGGCAAAAGCCGCGCTACAATTACCCTAATTAGATCTAGAAAGGAAGATGACGAAATGTCTGCTTTGATTAATCGCAAGGCCCATCGGATTGGTGGCGTTGAGTTTCGCAATCCACGCAAGTTTCAATTATTGGCGGCAACGGTTGTCAGTAGTGCCGTGGAAGGATGGGAGCCAACCGAAGAAGAGATTCGGCTTTTGGGAGATGCGTATGAACATCCGCAGCATGAATTGGATGGGAAATTAGATCGGCTGCGTCACTGGCCTATTCCGGTTGCTGAACCAGCAATTACTGATGAAAAGACTTTGAATCGGGATTTTCTGTACCCAAACGGCACGCTGAAGAACAAGCTGGGGATTCAAGATAAAGCTGATCTGGATGAGCATGAATTTATGCAGGGTTCCTTGGTTGGCTTAAGAATTTTGCAAAGAGGCTTTAAGGTAGATGACGTTGATGATCTTTGCCGCATCAACAAAGCGCTGTTTGGTGATTTGTATGCTTGGGCAGGCAAGCTGCGCAACTATAACCTGACCAAGCAGCAGACGCTTTTTTTGCCGCCAAATGTCTTTGACAATGGCATTCGCTCGATTAACGCTGTAATCACAGATCTAAAAGAACAAACGCTGCCTCAATCAGCTGCATATGCCAGGCTGTTGGATGAACTGAACTATCTGCATCCATTTAGAGAAGGCAATGGTCGGGCAATTCG
This sequence comes from Limosilactobacillus pulli, assembly GCF_947381555.1. NCBI lineage: Bacteria > Bacillati > Bacillota > Bacilli > Lactobacillales > Lactobacillaceae > Limosilactobacillus > Limosilactobacillus pulli. The sequence continues at coordinate 17,847 of NZ_CANCWQ010000023.1, read as the reverse complement.
CATCTTTATTGAACTGCTGGCGAATGAAAAGGGACAGTATCTTTACTATGACGATGAGGATGATGAGTTTATTCAAGCGCTGTATGACTCAAAAATCGAGGTTTTGACCCATAAGATTCATCTGACGGCTTTGGCAGCTGATTAATGCTATAATAGTAAGGATACTTTTATGACGAGGAGCATTTTTTTGTGAAACTACCAACTGCTTTTATTGAAAAATATCGTCAGCTGTTAGGCGATGAGGCGGATGTTTTTTTGGCTTCATTTGATCAGCCAAGCTACAGTGGTTTTCGGATCAATCCACTAAAAAATGGTCAGCCGACTGCCACCATCAAAACCGCACAAGGCAAGATTGAATACGTCACGGATGGCTGGTTTGGAAAGGTTGATGGCAAGTTGCTGGATCATACGGCTGGCTGGGTATACAGTCAAGAACCCAGTGCCATGTATGTTGGCGAAGTCGTTGATCCAAAGCCTGGTGAACGGGTTTTGGATTTGTGTGCGGCGCCAGGCGGCAAGAGCACGCATCTAATTGCTAAGATGCATGATGAGGGCTTACTGGTTGCCAACGAAATCTTTCGTAAACGGGCCAATATTTTGGCAGAAAACCTGGAACGTTGGGGAGCCAAGAATGCTATTGTGATGAATGAGAGTCCGGCTGAACTTGAAAAACAGTTCCCACAGTTTTTCGATCGCATCTTAGTGGATGCACCATGCTCTGGTGAGGGAATGTTTCGCAAGGAGCCGGCGGGGATCGAGTATTGGACACCGGATTATCCAAGCGAGTGCGCCAACCGTCAGCAAAAGATTTTGAGCTCAGCCATGAAGATGCTCAAGCCTGGTGGAACGTTAGTATATTCGACTTGCACGTTTGCTCCAGAAGAAGATGAGCAAAACGCAGCATGGCTTTTGGACAATTATGATCTGACCATGGAGCCGATTCAAAAATACCCAGGGATGGACGACGGTCGACCAGAATGGGGTAATGGCAATCCTGAATTGACTAAGGCAGTCAGATTATTCCCACACCATCTTAAAGGTGAGGGACATTTTATCGCCAAGTTCCGTTTGCAGGGCGATTTGTCTGAAACAGCCGGATCAAAGCCATCAGCAAAGAAAAACAAAAAGAACAGGAAAAAAGGCAACAGTCGCAGTGCTATTACCAAAGAGCAGCGTGAATTATTTGAAAAGTTCGCCCGAGAAACCATGCCAAGCTATCAGGTCAATCATCTGCTTACTTATGGCGATCAGTTATATGATCTGCCTAAGGGAATTGATGATATCAGCCAAATGACGGTACTGCGGCCAGGACTGCATTTGGGTACGTTTAAAAAGAATCGGTTTGAGCCGGCTTTGGCGTGGGCATTGGCCAGTCAGCCAGGTGAGACAGCCAATGTCTTGATAATTAATCATGACCAATGGCGTCAGTATGTTCACGGTGATACGCTGTCAATCAGCGACGGGAAGCCTGGCTGGAAGCTGCTGGTTTGTGAGGGACATGTCTGCGGCTGGGGGAAGCTGGTCGGTCAGACTTTAAAGAATTTCTATCCAAAAGGTCTTCGCTTTTAAAAACCGAGACAAACCGAATTGAAGGTGCTGGGAATAAAGTCTCAAAACAGAAAAATGGCTGAAGATTGCGTGACTTAAAACGCTGATCTTCGGCCATTTCTATTATTAAAGTTGCTTTATCTTCCAGAAAAATTAGTTTTTTTCCAACCTCTTGAATTTAGTTATATGCTAATTGCAAAGCCTGATTTGAGCCACGTCCATTCAACTTGCCCAAAAGGCGAGAAAGCTCCAGCCGTCGCTGCTGATGAGGTACCAAGACGCCCATTTTGTCAGCATTAAAGCCCGTTAGCATCTTATGACCACTAACGATTAATGGACTTTTAAGAATTTGTGGCGTGTTTTGGATGGCCTCGATCAGCTGATTCATAGTTGGTGTAGGATGCTTGGCATATAATTCCTTAGTTGCCTTTGAACGCTCGGATACCAAAGTTTCGGTACCGTCCGGTGAGAGCTCCAGCAGTTGGAGGATTTCATCGCGGGTTAGCGGTTCTTTGTTCAGATTGCGAGACTGAAAATCAAGACTGTGCTTGGTCAGCCATTTTTCTGCCCGACGCTTGGCTGGGTTATTAGTATGAAAATAAAATTTGATCATAGGCAGTTTCCTCTTATTCATATGTTAGGATTCGTGATTATTTTCCTCAAACAGGCCATTGACCGAGATGCGAACGACTTTTTTGATCTGGGTGTCTTTGACTTGAGTGCCATTCAGCTTGGCTTGACGCAAGAGCCACATGATTGGACCTAACAGTAAGGCACCAACCAGGGTTTGATTATCGGCGGTAGCAGCAGCTTTGGTTTCATAACAAAGCTGACAGTACAGTTCATTTAGATTATGGGCAAATGATGCGCCGGCCTGTCTGGCAGCCGGTGTAATTAACTCGGGTGCGGCATGGATGGCCATGATGTAGTTGGCCTGCAAAGGATATTTCATATACTGCTGAGCAAAATACTCGAGGCAGGTAATTAGTTGTTCTTTGGTTGAGTTCGATTTAGCAAGTCGATTATCTAAGCCCGACTCTAGTTCTTGCTTGGTAGCAATGTAGATTTGTGAGAGCATGTCCGTTTTATCGCGATAGTACACGTACGGAGTTCCGGAACTGATACCGGCCCACTTGGCGATCTTACCAAATGACAGCCCTGCAAGACCATCGTGATCGACGATTTCAAAAACGGCTTGGACGATTTTTTCTTTTTTGGTTTGGTCTTTTTCTCTCATGATAATTATACTAAATGATCATTTAGTTAAAGTCAATAAAATCCTGAAAAAAGTTATGAAAAACTTGTTGAATATTCAAGAAAGCGTTATATTGTTAAACGAATGACAAAAAATAGAATCTTTTTAGCGAGTGAGGGATCAAATTCATGCTACTTGGCAGTATTGAAGCCGGCGGGACTAAGTTTGTCTGCGCTGTTGGCAATGAAAAATATGAAGTAATCGACAAGGCAATTTTTCCGACGATTGATCCGGCAACCACAATCGGTAACTGCGTTGCATTCTTTAAAAAGTATCCGGAAATGCAGGCAATGAGTGTTGCCAGTTTTGGCCCAATCGACATCGACAAGCATTCGGCCAAGTACGGCTACATTACCGATACGCCTAAAATCAAGTGGTCCGACTGTAATTTTGTTGGGATGCTCAAGCGTGGCCTGGGACAGAACCTGCCAATCTACTTTACGACCGATGTCAACGGCTCGGTTTACGGTGAATACATCAACTTAAAGGATCAGCTGCCCAAAGCTGACTTGGTCTACTACACGATTGGGACTGGTGTAGGTGCCGGTGCCATTCAGGATGGTCATTTTATTGGTGGCGTTGGCGCACCTGAAATGGGTCACGTTTTGGTTAAGCGGCATCCCGATGATTTAAACTTTACTGGCATCTGCCCATATCATGGTGACTGTTTGGAAGGGCTGCTGTGTGGTCCAACCTTTAAGGCACGGCTCGGCAAGCGTGGCGAGGACGTCAGCGATGATGATCACGTTTGGGACATCATGGCTTATTATGCAGCTCAGGCAGTCATGCAGGTAACATCGATTCTGCGGCCAGCACGGGTAATCTTTGGAGGCAGCGTTTCACGTCCTCACTTTATGGAAAAGGTACGTGTCCAATTTAAGCAGCTCTACAACGATTATCTGGAAGTCGGTGATCTGGATGAATACATCACCAACCCAAGCGTTCCTGGCAATGGTTCGGCAACGCTTGGCAACTTTGCTTTAGCAGAAAAACTGCTTAATAAATAATCAGTTACATAGAATCGCGATGCAGCAACTGCCATCGTGATTCTTTTATTTTGGCCGAAATAAAAGTGAATGCAGAAATTCCCCAGGAAATATCAAAGACCACAAAATAGGGTCCAGCTTGCATATTGGCAGCTGGACCCTAAATTATTGATATTTAATTAATCAGCTTTTTTAGCGGTGTGGGGTGCCAACTTATGCTGAACCCAGCCAAGTACCCAGTCGGTAATGATCGCCATCAAAGCGGTTGGCAAAGCACCAGCCAAGATAATGGCCCCGCCGTTGGTTGCGTTGGTCCCCCGAATGATGATGTCACCCAGACCACCGGCACCAACGAATGAACCGATTGCCGTAATCCCGATGGCAACAACCAAGGCATTACGAATCCCGGCCATAATAACGGAAACCGAAAGCGGCATCTCAACCATGGTTAAAAGCTGCCACTTGGTCATTCCAAGCCCACGACCGGCATCCAGCGATACGGGACTAACACTGTCGAGACCAGCCGCCGTGTTTTTGATGATTGGCAGCAATGAGTATAGAAAATTAGCTACGATAACCGTCTGCGTGCCTAGCCCCAAGACCAGCATCAGCATTGAAACCATGGCTAAAGAAGGGATGGTTTGAATAATGTTGGCAATACTGATGATTGGACCATTCAGATGATGATGACGCGAGATCAGGATACCAAGCGGAATGCCGACTACGGCTGCCAGTAAAACGCCGTAGACCGAAATGGCAAAGTGATGATTGAACTGCTGCAGAACATAGGTGCCATTATGTCCAAGATAGTACCAGAACTGCTGCCAAAGACTCAGACCTTTCATCAGTTGTTGCCTCCTTCAAAGTAGTGGTGCTTAACCAGGAAACGATGCGCAACCGTGGCCGGCTCCAACAGCTCGTCATCGGACTGGTAGTTGAGCTCTTGCATGGTTGAAAGACTGATCTTGCCATCCAGCCGATGCAGAACCTTCTTTAGGTGTGGATCGTGACGAATAATAACGCCTCTAACGACTAATGAACAGTTGTAGGGTGGGAAGAAATGCAGATTGTCTTTTAAAATCTTAAGGTTATAGCTACGAATTCGTCCATCAGTTGAGTAACCTAAAATGACCTGCATTTTTCCCTGCTCAGCCGCATCATAGACCAATCCGATCTGCATTGGATAGACGCGCTTGAATTTAAAACCGTAAACCTTGGCAAAATCGTTATAGCCGTCGCCTTTACGATTCATCCAGGAACTGTCGACCCCGGCTGTCAATTGGCTGGCAACCGGTTTTAAGTCGCCCACCGTATTAAGATTGTATTTCTTGGCATTGGCATGCGTCACCATAAAGGCATAGGTGTCGGCAAAGCCATATGATGGATAACGAATCTCGTCATAGCGTTCCTTTAACAAACGATCAACGGTACGGGTTGCCTTTTTAGGATCTTTTTGGGCTGGCATCCCCAAAGTCCCTGTCAGGTCAGTGCCAGTATAGCTGGTTGCCATGATATCGGCATCATTGTTTTGTAATGCCTTATGTGAAACCGATGAGCTCCCCAGGTTGCTGACCATCTTGACCTTGTAATTGGTATCGTGTTCAATCAAGTCCTTGAGCATGTAGCCCATGATTTGAGATTCAGTTGAGCTTTGGGTTGCAATCCGCAGCGTTTTGGGCTTGTAGTAGGTGGATTCGCTTGACGAGCTGCTGCAGCCGCCAATCCCGATCATCAGGGTTAGGACGCTTAAAAATAGGGCGCCCAGCTTGAGTTTTTTACTCTTGATCATCAGCCACACCCCCTCGACTCGTCACTGGTGTGAGTTTGCGCTCAACGATTCCTAACAGCCAGTCGGCAAGCAGGGCCAAGATGGTAACTGGAATCGTACCGCCAATAATCAAATCAGGCTCATAAAGGTCCAGCCCATTAAAGATAAAGTCCCCTAAACCGCCAGCTCCGATGTAGGATGCCAGCGTTGACCAGGCAATTACATAGACGGCGGCCAGCCGAATTCCGGCCATGATGACGGGCAGGGCCAAGGGGAGTTCGACCATCCGAATCGACTCCCAGTTGGTCATCCCCATTCCCTTGGCACTGTCAATCAAAGTTGGATCGACATCTTCCATGCCGGCATAAGTGTTGCGCAGAATTGGCAGCAGCGAATAAATAAATAGGGCAACGATTGCCGGCTTCACACCGATTCCCAAAATTGGAATCATTAGAGCCAGCAGTGCCAAAGAAGGAATGGTCTGCAGCATGCTGGCAAGGCCAATCACCAATTTGGCAATTTTTTTACAACGGGTTAAAGCAATTCCCAGTGGTACCGCAACAATGATTCCCAAAGCAAGCGAAATCGCAGAAATATAGATCTGCTCCCATGTTTTGACGATCAGCTCGGTCCCATGTGCTTGCAAGAATGCCATCATTATTGCTCACCTGCCTCTTTTAGATCCTGGGCTTGGTCTTTGGCTGGATGGGGATTTTCAGTGGTTCCCCAGACGGCGTCATAGATTACGTCAACCAGTGCTGATCGAGTAATGATGCCTTTTAAGTGATTCTGCTCATCGACTACGGGAACGTATTCCCAATTCCGTTCCAAAAGCGGTTCCGTAATCATCTGCAGTCGCTCATTTTCTTGGATCTTAACCGGGACCGTGTGCTTCATGTCGTCAATGATCAACTGCGGCTGCTGCTGGTTGCGCAGCGTCTTTAAGTCAAGAATCCCAGTCAGATGATTTTCATCATCAACTACCATCAGACTGTCAACGTGGTGTTCGTGCATTTCTGATAAGGCATCGCCAAGCGTTTGTTGAGCGTGAATCTTGATTGGGTTTGGCCGCATGATCTCTTCGGCCGTCAAGTGGTTGACCTTGGCCTGACGGAGACGCTCTGGGCCAATCAGGTTGGCTACGAACTCATTGGCAGGATGGGTCAGGATATCATCAGGTGAGGCGTTTTGGATGATATGGCCTTGATCCATAATCACGATTCGATCAGCCAGCCGAATTGACTCATCCATATCGTGCGTGACCATAATGATGGTTCGTCCCATCTGCTGCTGCAAGCGTTTGACCAGCCGCTGCAGAGCTTCACGCGTCAATGGATCCAGAGCACCAAACGGCTCATCCATCAAGATGATCTGCTGATCGGCAGCCAATGCTCGAATAACCCCGATTCGCTGCTGCTGACCACCTGAAAGCTCAGAAGGGTAGCGATCCAGAAAATCTTCTGGCAACTCAACCATTTTGATCAGTTCTTTTGCCCGCGCATCGCGTTTTTCCTTGGGCCATTTCAATAATTTAGGTACCAGGGTAATGTTGTCACGAATCGTCATGTGTGGCATCAGACCGATATTTTGAATCACATAGCCAATGCTGCGGCGCAATTCTATTGGATCAATATCATGGATGTTTTTGCCATCAACGAAAATATCGCCACTGGTTGGTGTCAGCATACTGTTGATCATTCGCAGCGTCGTCGTCTTGCCCCCGCCAGATGTTCCAATGAAGCAGACGAATTCACCACGCTCGATCCGCAGATTAATGTTTTCAACTGCCACCTTGCCTCCTGGATAGATCTTGGAGACGTTCTTAAATTCGACCATTGGTGGTTTAGCAGCCATATGCATCATCCTCCTTACAGTCAAAAATTAGAATTTTCCAGTCAAATAATTAGGAATCCCTCACTATTCTTAGTATAGGAGCGATACGTTGAATTGTCATTACTTAAAAAACGTCCACTTGTCGCGCAAGTGAACGTTTTCAAGAAAATATCCGGTAAAAATAGTTAATTAAATAGGGGATTTTTATTCTAATAAGTCAAAATAGTATTTTGTAACTAGGTTATAAGCCACGTTGAGTTGCATAGCTGATCAACTCAGGACTTAAAACCACCTCGGCCTGAGTCAGCTCGGCAAAATTATGACAGCCCAGCAGTGTCAACAGACGTGCGATGGTTTCTTGCCAGATCGTCAGCTCACGGTCAAGGGCATCGTCGCCTTCATTCAGCAACGTGTGCAGAAAATGGCCAGCCACGCCAACTACACTGGCCCCCAGCGCACCAGCTTTGATGACGTCGAGTGGGGAGGTGATGCCGCCAGAAGCAATAATTGCGACATCTGGATGCTTAACGGATCGAGCTTCCAAAAGCGATTCCGGCGTTGTTTGTCCCCAATCGTTGAGCATTGAAAGATCAAATTCATGATTGCGTCGATTTTCAATCGCGGCAAAGTTGGTACCACCGCGCCCGCTGACATTAATGTATTTGACGCCAAGGTCTTGCAATAAAGCAACCGTTGTTTTATCCATGCCAAAACCGACTTCTTTAACGATAACCGGGACATCGAGACCATCAACCAGCTGTTTAATACGGTCTTGCCAGAAAAATTCACGATCTCCTTCCGGCATGACCAGCTCTTGGGCAGTATTTAGATGAATCTCGATCGCATCGGCATTTAGGATGTTGATGGCTTCTTTTGCCTGGTCAATGTTGACGCCGGCGCCAACATTAGCAATTACCGGTTCAGTCGGCATTTTTTCCCGGACAATGGCAAATGAGTCTCTGGCGTTAGAATCCTTTAAGGCCACGCTTAAAGATCCGGTTGCCATTGCGAGGCCATGCCGGTGTGCCAAAATTGCCAGCCGCTCGTTGATCTTGGCTGTCTGCCTGCTGCCACCGGTCATGGCTTCAATATAAAAAGGTGCATTCAAAGACAGATTACCTAGGCTGACCTTTTGATCGACCTGACTCAGGGCCATTTCCGGCAGACTGTGGTGAATCAGTCGGACCTGATCAAAGGGATGACTGGCGTGGGATTGCTGGTAGAGCTTTTCGGCCAGTGAGACGTGCTCATTTTTACGATGCGCTTGCAGCGATTCCATAGAATCCTCCTTGGTAGGGTGCATAAAATTCGCGCGTCACGAAACTGCGGCGCGCGAGCTGAATTATTTTGACTATTTGATCTTTAGCTTGTAGCGGCGAATTGAATCGACAAAATGCACCGCTAACGGCAGCTGCTCGATTTTTTTATTCTGCCAAGCCGCTAAGAGACCATCCAGATCGGCATGACCATCAATCGCCACGATGCCGCAGTCGCCGCCGCCAGCACCAGAAGTCTTGGCCGCGCCACCGAAATCCTCGGCAATTCGGCACAGTTCATGCAGAATCGGCGTTTCAATCTGAACTCCCGAATTGGCCCCCAGATTTTTCAGCAGATCGCGATTTTTGCGGATCTCACGCTTGATTACATCCAGATCAGCATGATGAAAGCCTTCGATCATGCGCTGAATGCAGGCCTTGCTTTCTTCCAGAAAATGGTGATACTTATCCTGCTGGCGGGCCTTAAACAAAGAGATTTTGTCGACCAGCCGCGAAGTTGAGGCCGGGCTGCCAGTCCAGCCGATCAAAAGCTGCAGGTTAGCTGGGGCAGTCAGTGATTCAATTTTTAGATCTGGCCATGGCAGTTCCAACAGCGTCGGCAGATCCAGGTATTGGCGCTGTTCAGCCAGCCACTGCCGATCAAACGAGTGGTACGCGATCCAACCGCCATATACCGAAGCTGCCACATCCCCCAATGAGCCATTGCCTTGGACAGCGAAATGAGCGATCGCAGCCAGCTTAAAGAGTTTGTCTTTGTTAACCGGCAGATCATAAAAAAGACACAGTGCCTTGACCGTGGCAACTGTAACCGCGGCTGAGGAGCCCAGACCATATTTCTTGCCATTGGCTGAATCGAGTTGACTGTCAATATAGATGTCGTAGATCTGCAGCTGACGATCCAGGCTGCGCGCATATTCTTCGGTGACGCTGATGGCGGAAAGAATGTAGGCAAATGGGTTATCACGCTGATCAACGACCATCTTATCGCCTTGCCGCCGCCAGAGCAGGGAGTTTTCGTGGTACTGTTCGCTGATGATTCGTCCCGTATCGGCAGGACTGACTTTGATCGAACAGGTAACAAACTGGTTTAATGCAACCAGAATTGCTGGGTAGCCATTTTCGACGACGGCATATTCACCGGCAATATAAAGTTTGCCAGGAGCTTTTGCAGTAATCAATTTTCCATATTCCTCTCAATATTGGTTTATTCTTGATCCAATAAGACTGTTCCTGGTCCAGGCTGGGACACGACCAGATTGTCGGCGCCGAACAGTGGGGACAGGGCAGCTTGAATTTTATTACGGTCGGCCCGATCGTAAATGACTTTCACGTTCGGACCCGCATCCATCGTATAATAACAGTTTGTACCATTGGCGCGCAAGTCATCAACTGCATGCATAGCCTTGAGCGTTGCATCATTGAAGTATGTAAAACCAGGATCAGCTGCCAGATTCAATGCATGCATGCGCAGCGCGTTGGTTTGAGCAATATGGCCAATCTCATTGATGTCGTGCTTGTCAATGGCTTGCTTGATCTTTTGCATATCAGCTGCCACGACTTCTCGCCAGGCTGGATAGTAAGGGGAGGTTTCAACGACATGCTGCATGCCCAGCGTGCTGGAAACCTTTTTTTGCTCGGTATTTAATAAGATTGCCATCATTTCAATTGGAAAATCAACTTCTTCCATGATGGGTTCTGCGTATGAGGTCAGATCATCGATGCCGCGATGCCATTCAACCAGTCCTCCAAAAATTGAGCGCGTGGCTGAACCAGATCCGCGCCGGGCCAGCCGTGACAGATCACGGCGCGACATTTTTAAACCAGCAGCAGTACTGGCGGCCGTGGCTAAAGCAGCAAAGGCTGAAGCCGAACTGGCCAGACCGGCTGCCATAGGAACATGGTTTTCTGATTCGACACGCGCTGCCAGATCAATATGACTCATTTTTCGAACCAGGTCCAAGACTTTTTGTACTTTTTTAAGTCCTTTGTCATTAATGCTTTGACCATCAATGATCAGCTCATCGTGGTCCAGCCGATTGGAAAATTCAACTCTTGTATCGGCATAAAATTCGCTTAAGGTCAATGAGAGACTGTCGGTTTGCGGCAGCATCAGCTCACTGTCGCGTTTTCCCCAGTATTTGACCAATGCGATATTGGTATGCGCACGGGCAGTGGCACTTGTCATTCTTCATCCCCCTTTGCCAGTGGCTGAATCCAGGTTGCAACGGCGCCATGATCCTTTAGAATCCCAGCCAGCTTGCGCGCACCTAGGGCAGTTTTGGTTAGAGCAAACATACAGCCACCTCGACCACCACCAGTGAGTTTAGCACCAAGAGCACCGTTTTGCCGCGCGATGCGAATCAGATGGTCAAGCGACTCATCGCTGACGTTGAGTTCAGAAAGTTCATCTTGAGCCAGGTTCAAGACTCTTCCCAGTTCATCGGCATCATCTCTGCTTAGCAGCTGCTGAGCACGTTTTGTCAACTGTCCCAGGTGTTCTAAGCGATTCTGCGTCGTCTGCGGTTCGGTAGCCAGTAATTCTCTGACCGCCATAATGGCTTCTTTGGTGGCACCTTTGACACCAGTATCGGCAATGACCATCGTAGCATGCAAGTTGAGCTCAATCGGTTGGCCGGGCTGTCCCTTGACAAAATAGATTGGCTGATCAGAGCTGGTCGTAGCCGCATCCAAACCGCTGGGACTGCGATGGGTGATCTGTTCTTCAACATCAGCGAGTTTAAGCAGCGTCGCCCGGTCTAATGACGTTTCATATAAATCAAAAAAGGCCCGTACGATGGCAATGGCAGTGGCGGCTGAAGATCCCATGCCGCGTTCACTTGGCAGCATGCTCTCGATCTCCAAAGTCCAGCCATCGTCTTGACCATCGAAACGTTCCATCAGAGTGCTGATTAATTTTTGAATGCCTGCCATGGATTCGGGCAGACTGGTTAAATTTCCTTGGGCCCAACTGCTTTTGACAACATGACTTGATGTTGTTGCATCAGCAGTGAGCGTTGCCTTAAGTTGGACGTTGGGCAGTGGCAGTGCGATTGCCGGCTGACCATAGACAACGCTGTGTTCGCCAATCAAGATGATCTTGGCGTGACTTTCCCCAATACCTTGCTGTTTCAATCTGAAACCTACTTTCTTCAAAAATGTTTCTCTATCCATCTTAACCTAATCTAGGGATGGCTGAAAGAATTTTATATTTTCTTAAACATAATCTGGTAAAAACGTTAATAATTTTAGACTTCTTACGAATTTTTGGCAATGATTCAAACATGCGACAATGGTCAAGATGACAAATGAATAGTATTATGGTGGTGAGAAATATAACGAAGCACGGTGAAGACAAGTGAAAAAACAGTCAAACACGCGCGAGCCGATCTATTCGGTCGTTGACTTGGAAACTACCGGTACCAGTGTCAAGCATGGCGATCGGATTATCCAGATTGGCTGCGTGCTGGTTCAGGCAGGCCAGATTATCAATCAGTTTGAAACCAAAATCAATCCACGAACCAAGATTCCCCACACCATCGAACAGCTGACGGGGATTACCAATGCCGACGTGCACGATGCACCGTGGTTTGATGACGTAGCAGATACATTGGAGAGTCTGCTGAGCGATACGATTTTTGTCGCGCATAACGTCAATTTTGATTTTCCGTTTTTAAATGCCGAATTTGAGCGTGCCGGGCATCATGCTTTGGCAATCCCGGCTATTGATACGGTGACGCTGGCTCAGATTCTGCTGCCGACTGCCAAAAGCTTTCGGCTGCGCGATTTGAGTACCTATCTTGAGATTGAACACGATCAGCCGCACAGTGCCGCTAGCGATGCCGAGGCTACGGCAGTGCTTTTGATCGATCTTTTGAAAAAGGCTCATGAGCTGCCAACCTTGACCTTAAACAGTCTGGTTAAAATGAAGCTGCAATTGCCAAAGCAGACTGCAATGATTTTTGACCAAGAGCTGGAAAAAAGGCGTCACCATCCTCAACCACTCAGCAGCGATCTATACGTTGCCAACGGCTTGGTGCTTCATAAATCACGGCCGGCAGCAACGCCATTGGCACGAGACAAGAATAGCTACCCGGTAACCAAAAAGGCCAAAGAGAAAATGTTTGGCAATCATCTGCAGTTTCGGGTTGCCCAGTCCAAGATGATGAACAGCATCTATAACCATTATGCTCACGACTCGCAAAAGCCGATGATCATCGAGGCTGGTACTGGGGTAGGGAAGACTTTAGGGTATCTATTGCCGATGGTCTATCAGGCTTATCCGGATCGGCAGGTCGTTGTTTCAACGGCAACCAATCTCCAGCTGCAGCAGATTGCACAAAAGTCAATGCCCCAGCTTAATGCGATTTTGCCATTTACGGTTGCCAGCGTGGTCGTAAAAGGCAACGATCATTATCTGGACCTGGCTAAGTTTGCCCATTCGCTGAGTATTGTTGAGGACTCCAAACTCGTTCAGTTGCTTAAGGCTCGGATTTTAGTATGGCTTTTGCAGACAACCAGTGGCGATATGGATGAATTGAACTTAAATGCGCAACAGTCGCCTTATTTTACAGAGATTCGCCATCATGGGCTGAGAACCTTGAATCCAGATAATCCGTTCATTAAAGATGATTTCTTGGTACGACGCAACCGCCAGCTGCAGCATGCAACGGTTATAATTACCAACCATGCCTATTTAGCCGCCCATGCAGCCGAGTTCAGCCAAGGAACGCTGCAGCCATATCTAGTGGTTGACGAGGCCCAGCATCTGAGCAGCAGCATCTTGAAAAAGGCACGGCAAACCGTGGACTTTCAGCGTTTAACAACGGCAGCGCACGTTTTGGAAAGCCTGGTTAAAGAGGGCAGCGATCGTAATTTGATTGATGTTTTTGCACAATTGCCATTGGGCAGCTATAACGTTGAGCTGCTTCAAGGTGATCTGCAGCAGCTTGATCAATCAATTCTGGACTTCCAAGAGGCACTCTATCGCAGCTTTATGATGAACTCTGTTGGTGAGGATGATCAAATCATCGAGCAGGTTATCAGCAATGAGCGACTGTATGCGCTTTTGGATGCAGCCGGTCCGGTTATGATGAATCTTGAGCAGGCATTGGCCAGCGTGCAGCTGCATTTCTCGGCGCTTGCCCATCTTTTTGATTCGCGCAGTGACAGTTGGCTGGTCAGTGATCGTTATTTGATGAGTCAGTTTGTCACGCAGTTAGCCGCCTTAAATGTAGCTGATGAGGTGCTGCATGAATACGTGCGGGTACTGGATCAAAACAGCACGGCAGCTGTTTTCTGGTTGACGGTGCAGCAGTCGCATGAGCGCAGCACGATGAAACTCAGTGGCGGACTTTTAAGCGCCAGTCACTATTTAAGCGAGCAGATTTATCCATACTTTCAGCCAGCATTGTTTGTTGGGGCAACGCTGTTTACGTCTAAGCGTTCCAATTATCTATATCAGCAGCTGGATCTGAATCGTGATGACGTTAAGGTCAAGCACTTCAAGTCGCCGTTCAACTATCAGCAAAACAGCCGGCTGTTGATTGCCAAGGATGCGCCAATGCCTGCCGATGCCGATAACAGCGAATATATTCATTATCTTAGCCAGACCATCTACCGCTTGGCCAATGAGACTCAGTGCCAGACCATGATCCTGTTTAATTCGCTGGTAACGGTCGAACAAGTCTACAGTCAGCTGCGCAGCACGGATCTGTTTAATCAGCGCGACATTTTGGCCCAAGGGATTACCGGTAATCGCGAAAAGCTCTTGAAACAATTTGCCACTGGTGAAAATTCGGTCTTGTTGGGAGCAGCCAGTTTTTGGGAAGGAATTGACTTGCCAAATAGTCAGCTGCAGCTTTTGATTATTACCAGATTGCCGTTTGATTCGCCTCAAGAAATCCTTAATCGTGCCCAAAGCAGTCTTCTTAAGGAAAAAGGCATCAATCCGTTCTATTACTTGGAGCTGCCCAAGGCGACGATGCGGATGCGCCAAGGAATCGGTCGGCTGCTACGGACGCCGGATGACTATGGCGTGGCCGTCGTCTTGGATCCTCGCTTGAGTGAGCGGCGCTATGGTAAGACGATTCTGCATGCATTGCCAGAGATGATGCCCGTAGCTGAGATTGAGACCGTTGCAGTGATCGAAGCAACAAAAAAATTCTTAAAAAACCATGAACGAGCCACGCAGCGCCAATAGATTTTGTTATAATGCAAGAGATACTGAATTGAATTAGGAAGGAAGGCCGCTATGCAAAGTCGCCGCGAGGTACAAAGAGAACGCAGTCGTGGAGCATCGAAGCGGGTGCTTCGTGATCTGCTGATTCTGATTATCCTAATTTTTTTGGTTGGCTGGAGCATCTATGCTGTCGGTAATCATCCTAAGGCTGAGGCGGAAAGGCAGGCAACCTCAATTGCCAAGCGCTATGCCAATTTAAAGACCCGGACCGGTTTTTATATCTACAATCGCGAGAATACCTATTACACGGTTGCGGGTAAAAACAACAAGGGCCAAAAGATTTTGGTCATCGTGCCGCAGAAAAACGGCTCAGTACGGATCGTCAAGCAAAGCACGGGATTAACCAAACAGCAGGCACTTGCCCAGGTTAAGAGCAATGAGCATCCTAAAAAAGTGCTCAAGGCCGTACCAGGGATCTTTAACGACAAGGTAGTCTGGGAAGTTACCTACCTTAATCAAAAGGGTAATCTCTGCTATGACCTGATCAACTTTAAGACGGGCAGCTTTGTGCAACAGATCAACAATTTATAGTTACATTGTTTGGAGGAATTTTTTGTGGAAATCATCAACATTATTGATGCACCAAAACACGTCAATGAACGCGTAAAAATCGGTGTCTGGCTGACTGACAAGCGTTCCAGTGGTAAGATCGCTTTTCTGCAGCTGCGTGACGGGACGGCATTTTTCCAAGGCATTTTGCGGAAAAACGACGTAACGCCAGAAGTATTTGACATGGCCCGTCATGAGCTGCGCCAAGAAAGCAGCTTCTGGGTTACGGGTGAGATTCATGAGGATGCCCGTTCCAAGTTTGGCTACGAGATCCAAATCGAAGACATCGAACTGATTGGTCAAAGCGTTGACTATCCAATCGGCAACAAGGAACACGGGGTTGACTTTTTGTTTGACCACCGTCACCTGTGGCTGCGCTCCAGCAAGCCTCATGCATTGATGCGGATTCGTGACCGTGTGATTCGCGCCAACTACGAATTCTTCGGTGAACATGGCTTTACCAAGATCGATGCCCCAATTCTGACGGCCAATGCTCCAGAAGGTACGACCGATTTGTTTAAGACCAAGTACTTTGATCGTGACGCTTATCTTTCCCAATCTGGTCAGCTTTATGAAGAAGCCGGCGCACTGGCATTTGACAAGGTCTACAGCTTTGGTCCGGTCTTCCGTGCCGAAAAGTCCAAGACGCGCCGTCACCTGATCGAATTTTGGATGATTGAACCAGAAATGGCCTTTATGCATCAAGAAGAAAGTCTGCAGCTGCAAGAAGAATACGTTGCCTACCTGATCAAGGCCGTAATCAAGGACTGCAGCCGGGAACTGGAAGTCGTTGGTCGTGACCCTAAGACGCTGGAACCATTTACGCAGACGCCATACCCACGCATCAGCTATGATGAAGCAATCAAGCTCTTGCAGGATGCCGGCATGGACGTTAAGTGGGGCGATGACTTTGGTTCACCAGAAGAAACCTACTTGGCCAACCACTTCAGCAAGCCGGTCTTTGTTTTGAACTATCCTAAGTCAATCAAGCCATTCTACATGAAGGGCCACCCAACGCGTGATGACGTTTATGTCTGTGCCGACTTGCTGGCCCCAGAAGGTTATGGTGAGATTATCGGGGGATCGGAACGTGAAACCGACTACGACACGCTGGTTGAGTCAGCTAAAGAAGCAGGCCTAAACATTGACGACTATCAATGGTACTTTGACCTGCGCAAATACGGTACGGTGCCACACAGCGGCTTTGGTCTGGGTCTGGAACGTTTCTTGACCTGGATCTGCTTGCAAGAACACCTGCGCGAGGTTATCCCATTCCCTCGTCTGCTGAACCGAATCTACCCATAGTCAGCAGATAAACCAAACAATAAAAGATCGATGGCAGTTTGGTCATCGATCTTTTTGATTTAGTGGTTTTTAGGGTAGGCGCTTGAAAAAATTTGGTGTCACAAATTTGAGACTTGTACAACCGGCTTTGATTATTCTAAAATGGTTCATGCACGAATAAAAAAAGGGGGATGCTTATGGTAGCGCAGGATTTTTTGTTTTCCTATCTGCAGGCCGGCGAAACGTCAATCAGCAATCTTTTGCTTCATCACTACCGCGAGATTGGAATGACCAGTGGCGAGCTGCTGGTTTATCTGGAACTAAAGTCCTACATTGATCGGGGTATTGAAAATCCAAGCATCACCTGGATTGCGGAAAATCTGCAGACCGATGAGCGCATCGTTTATGAACAGATTCACCAGATGACTGAGCATCAATTGCTGGTCCAGCGAATGAAGCGGGATGAAGAAGGCAAGGAAACGGCCTATTATGACTTTTCGCCGATGATCAATCGCCTGGTTGGTCGCGATGGGCAGATCAAGTCGCAGCAGACGACGGTTAAAAAAGCTACGGCACGTGAAAAGCTGTTTAAAGAGATTGAAAGTGAGTTTGGCCGCCCGCTGACGCCAATGGAGATTACCTATGTTAATGACTGGCTGGATAAGGACCACTATGATCTTGAAATGGTACGACTGGCGCTTAAAGAAGCAGTCGTCAACGGCTCTTTGCGATTCCGCTACATGGACTCGATTCTGCTGAACTGGCGTAAAAATAATCTCAAGACACCTCAAGAAGTTGAGCAGGATAAGCAACGCTACCAAAGTCGCCAGATCCAGCAAGGACATCAGTCAAAACGACCGATTCCCAATATTCCGATTTTTAAGCTGCCTGATGACTAGACCAAATCCCCAAAAACATGTCAAAAAATCAAATCGGCACCAATTTAGATATCTTAGAATTCTTGATTTTAATTATGCCTGTCCATCCCGTGACTTTAGTCATGGGATGGATAGGCCTACTATGATATAATACTTACGTCAATTGCTAGTTTGTAACATTCCAAATTTTGCTAGATTATTCGTCATGACAAGTGCCTCGATCTGTGCTTG
>NZ_CANCWQ010000022.1:0-26129 GCF_947381555.1 Limosilactobacillus pulli | reverse complement strand
TACCACGGTTGAGCTCGTTATTAATTGTTTGATGATTAACTCCTAATTGGCGACCAATTGCGCGATTGGAAAGTCCTTGCGACTTTAAAGTCGCAATCATCACACGTTCTTCTTTAGTAAGATGAGCATTCTTTTTATGAGTAGTCAATAAACTAGTAGACATGGTATCATTTAAGTGCGTCATTTGACGGACATCCTTTCATATAGGTTTGGTTCACTTAATATGATACCTGATGTCACGCCGAATGGCGTTTTTTATTTACCACCAACTGGGTGGCTAACTTCATTCTATAATCCACCATCATTTTACTTCAAGATCAGTCCCACCAGTGATTGAGATTTTGCAGATCAGCTTGCAGCAAATCCCATTGTCGATTCATCAAATGATGAGCTGTCTGCTTCAACTGAACTGCTGTTTTAGCACGATCCGTAGTCAGGCCGCGTTTGGCGAATTGATGCGCACTGGCGTTTAGATAGATTGCATAAGGTTCGATCAGTTCCGGTGACACTTGCAGTTTTTTGACCAAAACACCAGCCATCATTTTGACAGCTTGCTGATAGTGGCTTTGTTTCAGATAACCATCCAATTTATCAGCCATCTCCTCGATCCACCGGTTAAGCGGATCATCTGGCGTTAGGTCTTCGATGAATTGCAGATTAAACGACCAGTCCCACCAAGGATGCTCGCCAACAAACCAGCGCCGCGTCTTAGAATCCTCAATCAAAGACGTTAGACTCTGGTACAGTCGTTTGGTCTGTAAATGGTTGAACTCGTTGGCCGGCAGATTTTGCCAGTCTTTAATCGCCGGTTTGGCATGGGTCTTTTCAATCAGTTCCCACTGACATTGACCATCGTTAAGCTGCTTAAGACTAAGATAGCTGTTGCTTGGTACGCTGATTTTTTGCCATTGATCAAATGAATTTACCAGAGCCATAATTTTCCTCACTGATTAATCTTTTTCGTTTTCCAAAAAGCGCAAGGCATCATCCATCGCGGCCTTTTGTGCAACGGTAACTTCTGGGAATGATAGGTCCAATTTACCCAAGCGCTTGGTTAGAATATCAGAAACAGCCAGACGTGAGTACCACTTGCTGTCACTTGGAATCACGTACCATGGATTCTTTTTGGTAGCTGTTTCGTTAATGGCTTTTTCATAGGCCAGCTGATATTCATCCCAGTATTGACGCTCTTTGATGTCTGAAGACGAGAATTTCCAGTTCTTTTCTGGAATCGTAATGCGGCGTTCAAACCGTTTCTTTTGTTCATCTTTTGAAACATGCAAGAAGAATTTCAAAACCACATAGCCATTGCGCGTCAGATACTTTTCAAACTGACGAATATCTTCATAGCGACCATCCCAAAAGGCATCGTTAACGTCATCAATCGTCAGTACATTAGGTAGATTGGCATTCAAAATCAATTCTGGATGTACCCGTGAAACTAGCACGTCTTCATAGTAAGACCGATTCAAAACTCCGATTGCACCTCGTTCGGGAAGCTTTTGATGAATCCGCCACAAGTAGTCATGACTCAGATCAGTCTTGCTTGGCTGCTTGAAGTTGTTGACCGTAAAGCCAACCGGATCAATGCCCGAGAAGATGTGGGCAATCATACTGTCTTTACCAGCGGCGTCAAGAGCTTGAAGGACCAAAACGACGCCATAGCGTGATCTTGAATACATCTTCTTTTGAAACTTCTTCAGTTTTTTTAGGTTAGCTTTAATCTGGCCCTTGACGTTTTCGACCATGGCCAGGTCTTCATCGTTATAGCCATCGATCCTGGTTGGTTCGGCCTCAATGTCAAAGTCGTTACCAACAAACTTATACTGCTTGGTATCCATTGCAGAAAACTCCCTTCAAAACATCATTGGAAACTATTATACCCCATCACCAATCGATAATTTCGTCAATCACTCGATTCACGGCTCATTCCGTTGTAATCGTCCCATACTGTATACCCAACTTGAATCCACAACTGAAATGCTTTGGTTTGAGAATAAATGAACGCCGGGCTTATAATTGAGTCAGCATAATTGAGGGAGGTTTTTCCATGACCGCGCAAGCAACTCTTGACTGGCATCATGAGATTCATCATGCCATTATTGCCGCCTTACCCAATCACGACTACGAGCTGATCGCCTTTAACCAAGCTAAGTCCACCGAAAGCATCTATGCCAATGTCTTACATGGTCAACGGCTGTTTTATCTGCGTTTTTCCTGGCATGAAAATGAGCGCTCGCGTCGCTTTGCCGATGCCTCGTATGATTTGCGGCGCTTTGGCAGCCATCGGGAATTGATTGCCAGTCTAAGAAAAAACTTTCTGCAACCCCAGCTTGGCAGCATCAAACTGGGCTATTGGCATTTTGTTTGGCTGGCATTGCTGGAAAAGCTGGGACAAACGGGCAATGAGCCATTACGCTTTGCTAAGGGCGGCGTCTTGATCAATCAGCAGCTGTTGGATAATCCGGCCGCCCTGCATCGACTGAGCGCCTTGATTAATTTTGGATTGGCCATCGCTGTCCATGAGGATTCCTATCTTGCCATCAGTAAAGACGGTCTTAATCTACTCAATCATTACTGGGACGTGGCTGATTTTACCGACAGCCGCCAGTGGGATGACAATCCGCGCATCATGACCATTGATGAACTGATCTGGCAGCTGAACAATATTAAGCCGCCAACTCGTCGTACTAAACACTAAAATAAAAGGCACGCTGATCCAGGCTTTAGGCTTGGCTGCGTGCTTTTTGGCTATTGGGTCAACCACCATCGGCTAAAGTCGATGGCTTGTGGGCAAACACCCCGATATTGAGTGTCTGAACCACAATTTGCATAGATACGGACGATTTACTCAAACAGCCGCAGTTGCTTGAGCAGTGATCATCTAATTACCAATGCCTTTTACGTCCCCAGGTTGCCATAGGGACGATATATCAATAGTTGTTAGATAGTCAGTTATAATGCTGTAATACTCACTTTGATTCTCAGTGATGCAGCTACTAAGTTAATTACTATCTACAAGGATTATATCATAGTAGGCCTATCCATCCTATGGCTAAAGTCACGGGATTTCCGGCTAGACATAATTAAAAGAATGCGTTCCATTCGTATTTTGCCAAGCCAAATAAAGCGACTGATCAACAGGGTGATCCAACGTCAGCTCTACTCCAAAAATCGGCTTGCCGGTGCCTTTTTGAACAAGCTCGTGTGCTGATTCTTTCACCACCCGACACTGACCCAGATAGACAAACTGCGACTGATCCTGCTCATCTGAATTTTTGACGAATAAATGCAGCTTTGCCTTGGGATTCAAAAGTTTTTCCGCATCCCGACTGGCCAAGGTACGGTTGGTTTTGGAATAAAACGAAAGCTGCGTGCGACTGCGAAACTGATTATCAAAATCAATTGCCGCCCGCACATTTTGATGATGATAGGTTACAAACAAAATTCCTGTATCACCCATAAAATAGTAACCGCCAATACCATTGGGAACCATGTACCGGTCATTGTTCAACAGTCTGACTGCATCCATGCGGGTGTAGCGTTGATTGATCGTCAGCGGTACGGTTTGATCATAGTTTTTGGCTCGCAGCCGCCCGGTTTGAATGGCATCTTTCCAGAAACGCTTAAATTCTGGATTTTGCAGATATTCAACAATTCTTGGGTGCAGCTGAAGCTGTTGTAAATCAATTTTGATCAGCGGTTGATTGCCATAGCGAAGCTTGCTGCCAAGCTTGCCTTTGTCCAGATAATACGCCAAGGTTAGAACTTGTTTGACCGATGTCAGCGTTGCATCATCAATCCAGCAGCCATTTTGATTCAAAAGCTTTCGATAATCGTCAAGCGATAGCGTCTGCTGATCCGTCAATGCTGCCAGCAAAATCAACTCATGCTGGCGCTTGCCATTAGCCAATTCTTCGGTTAGAAACTGCAGAACCTGATCATACTTAGGTTCGATGCTGACCGATTCACCCATCTTTTGTAAAAAGCGCGGATAGGTCTTAAATTTTTCGGCAAAGAGCTGCTCTGAAAGAACATCGGCTTTTTCAAAATCAGCCATTAAAGGGATGCATCCCAAGCGCTGCTTCAATTTTAGATATTCGCTTTTAAGCAGACTCATCCCCGTCAGCTGTGCTTTTTCAACCGAATCCAGCACTCGTTGATAAGCCAGTTTGGTAAAAGAGATCGTTGAAACACCCAGCGTTGGCTCGACATTCAGCGTTTGAATCGTACGGCTGCGCTGATGGGAATGATCATCAACCAAAGCTTGCGGAATCAAATAGTTGTGCTGATAGTTGCCAATAAAGTCGATTACGGTTACAAAATGCTTATTCGGTGACTTGCGCAGGCCGCGACCCAATTGCTGTAAAAAGATGATTGCCGATTGTGTGTCGCGCAGCATAATGACTTGATTAATGCATGGGATGTCGATGCCTTCGTTGAATACGTCAACCGTAATCAGATATGCCAATTGACCTGATTTTAGTTTAGCGGCTGCCTGTTCACGAACCGTTGCCGAATCTTGTCCCGTCAAGGCCTGTGATGGATAGCCTTTTTGCGTCAATAAGCTGGCCAGTGCTTGCGCCTCCTTAGTACGTGAACAAAAGATCAGTCCATGCAAAACATCGCCATCATGGCCATAGTATTTTGCCACCTTAATGAGCCACTCAACACGCTCGGCTTGAATCAGATGTTTGAGCGGTGTTTTCTCCGTCACCGTCTGGCCTTGCCAAACATAATCACTGACGCCTACAAACTCAAATGGACACAGCATCTGTTCAGCCAGTGCCTCTTTTAAACGGATCTCATAAGCCAGCTGATAATCAAACATGGCATAGACGTTAAAATCATCGGTCCGATCTGGCGTTGCCGTCAACCCTAGTAAAAATTTTGGCCGTAGGTAGCTGATGAGCTTTTGATAGCTAGCAGCCCCGGCATGATGAACCTCGTCGATAATCACATAATCAAAATCAGTTGGCTCAATCTCATCTAAATGCCTTGTCAACGTTTGAACCGTTGCAAAGACGTATTTGGCTGCGCCTGGTTTTTGGCGACTGGTCAAAAGGCCATAGTCTGCATTTTGGCCACCGAGGACCTTTTGAAAGCTGACACGTGATTTTAAGAGAATCTGCTCACGATGGGCAATCACCAACACTTTTTTGGGCCGTGCACTCTGTACGGCAAAGGCTGCCAGATAGGTTTTACCGGTCCCGGTTGCTGAAATCACTAATGCTTTTTTCTTGCCAGCCAATCTTAGCGACTCGATACGCTGGCAGGCCGCCTTTTGCATGGCATTAGGAACGATGATATCCTTTTGACTGGTCATTGGCGCTGTTTTTAAGCTTGGAGCCTGCCAATTCTCTTGATATATCGCCAGCCAGTCCAGCGTTAATTGCCGTGCCGTCTGCCATTGACTACTGAACTCAGCAGCAAACTGTCTCACTACGGCTCCTTGATGTTTAGAGCTGATTTTGAGACACCATTCAGCATTTTTCAAAAGTGCGTTCATTGTTAGATTGGCACTGCCAATGATCAAAGTCTCATAATCATCGTGATCAAACCAATAACCCTTTTGGTGAAAGCCTGCCTCATTGGTCAGTCGCACCGTTAAGTTGGGAATCTTCATCAATTCCTTAAATACCTTAGGGGAGTTGAACTGCAGATAGGTGCCCGTTAAAAGCTCGCCATCAACGCCTTTTTGTGCTAAATCCATCATAATCGACTTAATCGGTACCAAAACCGCCGGCGTAACAAAGGCAACCGCCAGCTTGAAATGCATACAAGTGCGCAGCTCATTTTTTAATTCGTTAAAAATCGTATTACCCCGCCGATTGGTCAGAATTTCGGGTACCAGTGAACCTGCCGGCAGATTACCATTGATAAAGCCGTTTTGTAGATCGGCCTGCAGCTGATCGTCCATCCACGTCATAAAAAACTCCTTATCTTAAAAGATTTATTACCTACGTTACTTTAGAATAATTTAATGTACGTTTCAAAGCTTTTGATTACAATTCAGCCTAATCATTTCAAAATTCATAAAATCTTCAATTTGTGGTGCTAGAATACCTTAGTCTATATAAAAGTTTTTATATTAAGAGTGTGGAAGGAAATCAAAATGAGTCAGCGACCATCAAGAAAAACCCAGTTTAAGCCCAATCGGCACCGTCGCATCTTCAAATGGCTGACGATTATCTTGATCATAGCTGCCCTGGGATGCACAGCCGGCCTGCTGATCCCCGGTCTAAATAAAACCAAGAATGCCAGTGTCAAACTGTCATCGCCACTAAAAATCGTCCAAAAGGTAGTCTCAAACAGCTCATCGACTGAAAGCGACACTACCAATACTCAGCTGCAGGATGCCTGGAAATCAACGCTGCAGCAAGCTGATGGACATGCAGCGATTGCGGTTTACTCTAATCAGACCAAAAAGACCTACACAGCAGCCAACACCACTAATCATGCTTATCAGATGGCCAGCACCGTCAAGGTTTCAATCCTGGTTGGTCTCTTGATCAAAAAAGGTACGCTGAACAGCAATGAGCAGGCCAATGCACAGGCTATGATTGAAAACAGCAGCAATACCGCTGCTTCAGCCTTGTTTGTTGAGCTAGGCGAAAAAAGCGGCCTGCAGGAAACTTTTGACAAACTGGGAATGACTGACTCTACAGCACATGAAGAATGGGGACTTTCAACCACTACTCCCAGCGACCAGCTCAAACTGCTGAACGCTATTTTCTACTCATCCAACCTCTTGAGTACCACTCAGCAGTCATACGTGCGCAATCTGATGCAAAATGTAGAAAGCGACCAACAGTGGGGAATTTCTGCCGGCAGTACCAACTTCTACCTTAAAAACGGCTGGCTGGATGAAGACGACGGCTGGATCATCAACAGCATCGGCTATATTCCGGGCAATAACGGTTCCAGCGACAGCTATACGATCGCCGTCTATACCGATGGCAATTTGTCCATGCAAGATGGCGAAAATACTATTGAAAAGCTGGCCAAGTCAACAAGTAAAATTTTTAATAACTAAATTGCAGACTAAAAAAGCGGCAGCCACACATGGCATACCGCTTTTTTAGTTATTTCAGTTTTAAGGACACTTTAGGCATGTCATTTGGCGTTAACGTATTACTTTTAAGCGTTCCGCTGATCTTGATTGTCTTTTTAACCTTCTTGGTATCTTTTGGCAGCCAAAGCGTTATCTGCTTGGCAGCTTTGACGGTTTTGTTGCCAGCCTTAATCGTCTGTCCTTTTTTGATTGTCTGTGGAGTAAATCGTCCTAAGACACGATTGTAGAGATTATTGGTCTGCTGGAACTGATTGTTGAAGTCGCCAGGAACGTTTAAGACTACCGTTACCAGGCGACGATTGTTAAACGTTCCGGTGCTGACAAAACAGTTGCCGGCAGAATCGGTCGTCCCAGTCTTTAAACCATCGATTTCACCATCGGCTCGATCCAATGCGGCCCCCTTGATCATCAGATTGATATTTTGCATGTGATATGTCTGTGAGGCGCTGACTGGAAAGTCTTCTTGCGCTGTTTTGGTAATGTTGACGACATTGGGATAATGGTTCAACAGCCAGCTGGCAATCTTAGCCAGATCGACAGCTGAAATTTGATTTTCTGCGTGCTTGGAGACATTTTTCAAGCGCAGCGTCCCCAAATCACCATTCTCCAGGCCAATCATGTTGTAGATTTTGGCATCGGTCACACCAGCTTCTTTGGCAACCTGCTTCATCTTAGCGTTGAATTTGGCCACACTGCCGGCATCGGCTAAGGCCAGGGCTTCTGCACTGCCATCAGCTGAAACCAGCATCATTGAGTCAACCAGCGACTTGATCGTGTAGCCTTCGCCCTCATTAAGCGGGACGTTGGAAAAGCGCCAATCGTTGGCCATAACAGCAACGGGATGTGAAATTGTTACTTTTTGATCCCAGCTCAGCTTATGGGCTTGAATATCTTTTTCAATTACGGCCAGCGTCAAAATCTTAATCGTAGAGGCAACCGGATACAGCTTCTGGGCATTTTTTTGATATAGCACCTGTCCCGTTTTGACATCCATGACAATCGCTGCCTTGGCATCAACGTCTTGACTTGTCCCAACGTTTTGTCCTGACTGGTGGCCATTGGTATCTGATGAGCTGTTTTGAGCAGCTATCGTTGATTCTTCAGTGGCCTCACCGTCAGCTGCTGCCAGTGAGGTTAAGCCCAATAGGCTCAGGTTTAAACTGAGCAGCATCAAAATCAGGATCTGCAGCCGTTTCTTCCAGCTATGTCTATTCATCTTTGTATCAATCCTTATAATGAGTTCTTTCTTACACTGTCTTTTCTATCTTACCGCAAACCATTGTTGATTTTTAAGACCAAAATAAAAATCTCTTCAACCATTTCAGTTAAAGAGATTTAATGGAAACTAGAGACTCTTATCCTGTACAATCTTAGTCAGCCGTGAAGAATCGACGATCAGCTTTTGGTTTAGTTTCGTCAATTAGGGATTAATGCAGTCGATTAGAATAAAATAATCTATTTTAATTCTCAAGCTTACCGTTTTAACTATGGTAGCATCGTTTACCCACACATGCTCTCTAATGTTTATTGTTTGCATAATGATTCAAATTTTCCTATGCTAAAATCGTGAAGGTTAAATAACAGCTAATATGAACGACTGACGCTTAAAACGTATTTTTAATCAATTGTTCTAAGCAGATTATTATCAAGAAGACAAGGTGATTCAATGCAGCTAAAGATTACCCAATCCGCCCGACAATGGCTGATTAAGCAACTGGATCTTAAGCCGGGAGCTGGCGTGCGCTTTTTTACGCCTACTGGTGGCAGCAATGGGCATGTCAATTATGGTCCCAAGCAATCTTATCAACGCGAGGATCAGCCCAAGCAGCCGGTTTTGCAAAACATCGTTGACGAGATCAACTATCATATCGATGACCAGGACAGCTGGTTCTTTTCTGGTAAAACTACTATTATTGACTATGATAAGCAAAACGGTCTGACATTCAGCTTCTACAATGCCAATGGCGATCAGATCGATGCCAATACTGCCGCCTCAAAAGGCAATACGCGCTTTGAAGGACTGTGGGATTAGAAAAAGCAGATGGCTTTGACCATCTGCTTTTTCTAATCTATTTTTCAACTGCTTTGGCAACTGCCTCATTGACTGCAGTCTGCTCATTTTCAATCAATGCGACTCGACTGGCAATCACTTTCTCATCCATTTGAATTTCTCGCTTCAGCATCGGATCGCTTTCTTTGGGTTCAAAGAACTGCTTAAACTCATTCAAACGCTCAGACGTCTTAAAGATTCGTGCAATTACGGTAATGTAGGTTGGAAATTCCATGTCACCGCCAACCGTTTTTTCCAACCATGACCATTCTTGCTGAATCCAGTCCCAAGCTGCCTGCTGACCATGATCATTAGCCAGTACGCCTCTAAACCAAGCTCGCAGATCCTGTGGCTTAATGGTATCAGCATCTTCAAAGCACTCAATCAGCTGTGCGATCAGCTTGGGATCTTCAGTCTTGGTCAAGGCAGCACAGAGATCCTGTCTGAAGCCAGCATCCGCCGTATCGCGATAGCTCTGCAACAGCCGGTCAAACAGTGACTGGCTGCCGTAGTTTTTAACCTCACTGGCCAAGACCAGCCCACGAACGTCAGCTGGCAAGGTTGCCAATTGGTCGTGATGCTTTTCAAACAGCTCATGAGCAGCTTGAACGGCGGCTTGGTTTTGAGCATACAAAGCTGCACTCAAGACAATCGGCCGCGTCAGCTGATCAGCGTTGCTCTCACCGGTTTTAGAAATCCATCCCAAACGCTCAGCCTGCTTGGCACTGAGTTGGTCAAACAATTGCTGCAGATGTTTTTGCTCAACAGTATCCGGCTGTACGAAGTTTTTCAAGCTGTTGGCCACGTGATAGAGCATTTCATTGACGATACCGGATTGACTGTCCTTAAAGCGGTTCAGTAATGGAACGATCTGTGCATAGGAAAGCTGGCGACCTTCAGCCAGTAACCGCAGATCCTGCAGCAGCTGCAGCTGATCGATTGCCCCCAGTTCATCGAGATGATCCAAGATATCATTTAACAGTGTTTCATCATATTTAACGATAACGTGTGAATTATCCCCAACGTTAACCCGAAATGGCTTGCCGTTTTGGGCCCGCAGCTGCTGGTAGTCGCCCAGATCCAGGCTTTGTTCGCTAAAAATGGCTGGTGCCTGATCGTAGTTAGCATTTACAGGAATCTGCCACAACCGGCCCTTATCCTGACCATCGCCAATAAAGAACTGATTCTGTTCAAGCATCAAGTGGCCATTTTCAACCTTGACCGTAACGACTGGATAGCCAGGATGCTCCAACCATGATTCCATAATCTGGCCAACGTTCATTCCCGATGCTTCGCCCAATGCCTGCCAAAGATCAGCTCCCTTGGCATTGCCATATTGATGGGCGGCAAAGTAATTCTTCAATCCCTTGCGCATCGCTTCATCGCCCAGCAGTGCCCGCATCATCACCAGCATCCGCGCCCCTTTGGCATAAACGATGGCACCATCAAACAGCGTATCGATTTCAGCAGGATCGTCAACTGCTACGTGGACCGACTGTACACCATCTGTAGCATCTCTTTGCAGCGCCATTGGTACCTCTGATGTCTGGAACATTTCCCAGATTTTCCATTCCGGCTCCAGGGCATCCACAGCCACATATTCCATCATGTTGGCAAATGATTCGTTAAGCCAGAGATCGTCCCACCACTTCATCGTTACCAGATCACCAAACCACTGGTGAGCCAACTCATGCGTAATAACCGTAGCAATTACGCGTTTTTGATTCAAAGTCGTGTTGTCGGGATCCAAAAGCAGATAGGCCTCACGATAGGTGACCAGGCCCCAGTTTTCCATTGCCCCGGCTGAAAAATCAGGCAGCGCCAATTGATATGACTGCGGCAATGGATAAGGCGTCTGATAGAAGGCCTCATAAAACTCAATCGCCCGCGTGGCAATGTCCAGTGAAAAATCAAGTTCTTTTGGCTGGTGCGCTTTGGTTGAAAACACGCCAATCTCAACGCCACTCTTGGTTTTAGCAAACTTGCTCTGCAATTCGCCAAAGGCAAACGCCACCAGATAGGTCGACATTTTGACGGTTTCTTTGAAATAGTGCACGCCATTTTCAACGTGATCTTCTGGCATATTGGCAATGATGGTTTCACCAGGATGCTCATCATATTTGATGGCTAAAGAAAAAGTTGCCTTGGCCTCTGGCTCATCGATTCCAGGAAAGGCTTGGCGTGCCGCCGTGGTTTCAAACTGAGTGCCAATCAGCTGATGCTTTTGACCATCAAGCATGTAATACGATGGATAGATTCCCATCATCGTATCGGTTAATTTGGCATCATAGACGACTTTAAGCTCAACATTGCCAGGATGCGGCAACTTAATGTTGATGGCTTCTTGCCGATCACTAAAGCTAAATGGCACGGCTTGACCATCTGCCTGAACGCTGGTCACATTCAAGAACTTTTGGTGCAGAGCAATCTTAGAATCCACGGCATTGCCCTTGATCGTCGTAACCCCCTTAAAATTTTTGGCGGCGCGGTCAATATCCAGGTAGATGTCATAGTGGTCAGGTTGAAATTTTTCATAAAAACGCGTTGAGTCTGCCATTTTCTTTCCTCATTTCGTTAATTTTATTGAATATTATAACGCCAATTGCTAAAAAGATTAAAACAGAGCGCCTGGTAGGCATTTAATTCTTAGGATTTTCTAATTTTGCATGGAAATCCTGGCCAGAATCGGTATAATGAAAACTAGTTTATTTTTAGGGATTTGATATGGTCCGTTCAATAAATAATTAAATATCGATTCGATTGTCTGATTATGACTGACTAAAGAAACGTCTTTATCAAACCTAATAATAGTGATAAGCGGTTCATTATTCTTGAATCGCTTTTTATTTTTGGAGGACACAGCATGAGTGAGAAAAGCCACGTCGCGCCAAAACTAAAACGCACGATGACAGCGGGACAAATGGAAATGATCTCTTTAGGCGGTGCGATTGGCGTTGGATTGTTTATGGGATCAAAATCAACCATCAAATGGACCGGGCCTTCCGTACTTTTAGCCTATGCCTTTGTCGGTCTGATTCTGTATATCGTAATGCGGGCTTTGGGTGAGATGATCTACGTCAATCCCAGCACGGGATCGTTTGCCGATTATGCCACGCATTACGTTCATCCCATGGCCGGCTACATGGCAGAATGGGCCAACGTGTTTGAATATATCGTGGTTGGGATGTCAGAAGTCATTGCCTCAACCGAATATCTCAAATACTGGTGGCCGCATACTCAAACATGGGCTGCCGGTCTGATCATCATCATCTTTTTAGCGCTTGCCAACCTGGCCAGTGCTAAAGCATATGGTACCTTGGAATTTTGGTTTGCCATGATCAAGGTCGTAACGATTATTTTAATGATAATTCTAGGCTTTTTGGTAATCTTGCTGGGCTTTGGCAATGGCGGTCACCCCATTGGCTTTAGCAATCTTTGGGCTCATGGCGGCTTTTTCA
This sequence comes from Limosilactobacillus pulli, assembly GCF_947381555.1. Taxonomy (NCBI): domain Bacteria; kingdom Bacillati; phylum Bacillota; class Bacilli; order Lactobacillales; family Lactobacillaceae; genus Limosilactobacillus; species Limosilactobacillus pulli. The sequence continues at coordinate 13,546 of NZ_CANCWQ010000022.1, read as the reverse complement.
CCGGTGGTTTCAAGGGCTTTATGTTCTCAATGTCGATCATCGTGGGCTCTTATGAAGGAATCGAACTGCTGGGAATTTCGGCTGGTGAGGTTGCCAACCCACAAAAGGCCGTGGTTAAGTCGGTTAAATCGGTGCTGTTTAGAATTCTGATCTTTTACGTCGGCGCAATCTTCGTCATTGTTACGATCTACCCGTGGAATCAATTGGACAGCGTCGGCTCGCCATTCGTTGAGACGTTTGCCAAAGTTGGCATTACTGCCGCAGCGTCGATCATTAATTTCGTGGTGCTGACGGCTGCCTTGTCTGGAGCTAATTCCGGCATTTACAGTTCAAGTCGAATGTTGTTCAGACTGGCTCATGAAGGTAATGCTCCCCGGCTGTTTGGTCGCCTTTCGAAACGCGTAGTGCCTGATGCGGCCATTTTGGGAATTTCAGGCGGGATCTTGATTGGGTTCGTCTTGGACATCTTAGCTGAGTTCTTTAGCAAATCAACTGCCGATCTGTTTGTGGTTGTCTTCAGCTCTTCGGTTTTGCCCGGAATGATCCCATGGTTTGTGATCCTACTGGCCGAATTGAGATTTAGACAGCATAATCCGGAACTGATGAAAGATCATCCGTTTAAGCTGCCGCTTTACCCATTTTCCAACTACTTTGCCTTTGTCATGTTGATCATGATTGTCGTCTTTATGTTCATTAACCCTGATACCCGCATCTCGGTAATCGTTGGGGCCGGCGTTTTGATTTTAGCAGCCGTTGTCTACTTATATCGGCACGGTTTAAATAAGGATGCACAATAAATCTTCAATATAAAAAGCTCATGGATTTCCATGAGCTTTTTTAGTGAGCCGACTGCTGGCGCGAGAAAATCTCGACGGGAATCATCTGCATAAAGGTTGCCAAGATGATCAACAGACTTGCCAAAACGTTGACTGGCCCAAAATACGTGTGTAGGAGTACCACAGCCAGAATCGTTGCTACCAACGGTTCAAAGGCACCCAGCATTCCGGTCGTACTTGGATCAACGTACTGCACGCTGGCCAGATACAGGGTATAGGCCAAAAGCGTGCCACCAATGATGATCCACCCGATCAGAGCCACATCAATTGGTTTTAGAATCGGCATTGGCATTACAAAATACAACGGAATAAAGAAAATCCCACAGATCAGCATTGACCAGGCCGTAACGTTCAAGGTACCATAGCGAGCAAACAGCTTACCAGGTGCCATGGTACTGATTGCATTAGCCAAGGCTGCCAAAAGCGCCCAAAAGCATGCTTGCGGTGACAGGGCTAAATGATTAAGCTGGCCGTTGGTTACCAATAAAAACGTGCCGATTAACGCAACGATAATTGAAATCATGTCAATCCGCCGAGGCAGCATTTTTTGAACGATAGCCGTATAGCTGATGATAAAGACTGGTGCCAAATATTGAATTACGGTTGCCGTTGGGGCATTGCTATATTTGACGGCCGCAAAGTAGGTCAATTGCGACATTCCCATGCCAAAAAAAGCAAATAAAATCAGCTGAATCACCGCCCTGCGATCGCTAAACATGGCCTTGGTCGTTGAGCGCCTGGTCAGCTTAGCCAGCAAAAGCAATAGACTCCCCGCTCCCAGCAGTCGCAAGCCAACCAGCCAGAACTCATCGACCGTAGTGTGGCCAAATAGATACTGCACGGCGACGCCCGACGTACCCCAAAAGGATGCGCCAGTCGTGGCCAGCAAAATGCCCTTGGTTCTTTTTCTCAAATCTTTTCCTCCCTAATCCTAGGTGTACTGGACAAGGATAAGCGTTTCTTAAGTAAAGCACAACTATCATAAAAAAATAAAACGCTTGCCTAAATAAAAAATCCCCACTTCATTTTTGAAGTAGGGAATAGATCTTCACCAATACGATTTGACAAAGAGCCATAAAAATTATCCGATTGATGACTGCGAGACTTCCAGCCAGTCATAACTAAAAACGTTTGGCTAATAAGACTTTGGTACTCAGCCACGGGCCACCCCACCAGCCCCTAGCACCGCATTTTTTTACCATAACGTTATGAAAGCCCAGGTTTTCCAAGACCTTTTGATACTCATCAACATGTTCAATGTCGATAATAGCAAGCGTTCCATCGGCCTTTAAAACGCGGGCAGCCTCTTGAATGGCCCGCGCTCGATTAATCGCCGGCTTGACGTTATGGATCGACAGACTGGCAAATACACAGTCAAACTGATGATCATCAAATGGCAAATTGATCATATCAGCTGTCTGCACCTCGGCTAAGTCAGCCAGCTCAGCCGCTTGCAGGTTGGCTTGGGCCCGCTTGAGCGAATTATTGGACTGATCGGATTTTTTCCATAGATCAATGCCAATCACGCGTCCCGGTACTTCTAAGTGCTGCGCAATTCTAATCAAGGCTGCTCCTTGCCCACAGCCCAGATCCAATACTTGCGCAGTTGTCTTGAGGTGTAGATTCCGAATCGTCTCATCAATAATCTGATACTTGCCATTTAGTGAAGCATTCAAATACATTCCCAAACAGATCAAGACCAATAAGGCCGCCAGCCAATACAGCCATTGATGATCAGTGATTGCCGAGACAATCAAAAAGACTGCCGCGATCAGCATAATCAATGGTCCCATTGGCGCGTCAATTGCACGTATTTTCATGAATTCCTCCTATGCCTGTATCCACTTGGAGACGGCCATGCTTAAGGCAACACCCAGTCCTAGTGGCAATAGGGCCGAAAAGTTCAAGTGGCAAACCTCAAACAGCATAAACATCGCCATCAGCGGGGCTTGTTGCGTAGCTGCCAGGAAAAACGCTGCCCCCAAAACCGCAAACTGCATCAATGGCTCACCTGGCAGCACCTGGATAAAAAGCATCCCCAACAAGACGCCTAAAGTCGATCCCATCGCAATTGATGGCGTCAGCGTCCCGCCATAGCCACCGCCGCTAATCGTTGCCAAAGTCACCAGTCCCTTAGCAAAAAAGCCGAATGCCAACAGACCGATTGCCGAAGCTGAAACACTATTTACATTGATTGCCATTTGTGCCACACCGCGACCATTACCCATGATTTCTGGAAAGAAGCAGGCGACGGCCCCAGTTAAGGCACCTGCCAGCGGCATTGTGATAAAAATACGCCGATCCTTGATGCGCAGTGCACTGGCCCGACTGATAAACCGCTTATACCAAGTGCCCAGATAACCCATGATTGGCGCTACGACAATGACAAATAGGATCAAACGAATCGAAAACTGCTTTGAAGCTACCAGATAATATGGCTGCCAGCCCTTAACGACTGCGCCAACCATCGTTGCAATTGCCGCCATGCCCAGACTGACAATTACGGCTTTTTTATCAATTCTTTTATACAGAATCTCCAGGCAAAACATCGCGCCCGTAATTGGTGCAATATAAACGCCCGCAAACCCAGCGCCGGCTGCAGCCGCGACCAAGAGCCGTCGATCTTCTGGGGCCAATTTAAGCCAACCGATTCGATCACCCAGCTCAATCCATGACTGAGCCCACATAGCACCGGCTTCTCGTGGGGCTAATTCACGGCCAATCGAGCCCCCAGTACCGACATAAAATACCTGTGCCGTAACGTGCATAATCGTAGCCCCCATTGGAAGCTTTTCACCGTCAACGGCCTTGCCTAACTTAACCGGTCGATAATGCAGCTGCATAAAGTACCAGACAACGGAAACGATCAAAGCCCCAATCAGTGGTGCCAGCAGTCGATTCAGCGGCGCGGCAGAAAAAGCAACCGGAATCGCGTTGGTTTCAGTAAAGTTAAAAAAGATTTTTTCCGTTGCATCCAAGACAATGCTCAACAAGCTGGAACTGGCTCCAGCAATTACACCCATAACAGCCGTGGCAATTGCTAGTGCCCGACTGTCACTCGATTCTTCCATTCTCAATTCTCTTTCTTACTCTCTAGTCTTCTACAAATATCAGCTTGTCAGGAGTCGAGGCCTGTTCATCAAAATGGTACCCCAGATTAAAATCTTTGACGACTGCCAGATCATTAGCCTGGTGCTCAGCCAGATAACGCACCATGTTGCCACGAGCAATTTTGGCCCGGGTAGCCTGCGTTTTGAAACGGCCATTCTCAGCCTTAACGAATGTACAGCTGACAAATTGGCGATTACCTTTGACGTAAGGAACAATTACCTTGGCATATTCTTGAGATGCCAGATTTAAAACCAGCTTATCTTGACTGTAGAGCTCATCAGCCAAGCAACTGCCCCAAAATTCATACAGATTCTTAGTACCTTCAACTTGAGCACGATCCCCCATTCCCAACCGATAAGGTACAATCCCATCGAATGGCTTTAACAGACCATAAAAACCAGACAAGATTCGCAAATGATCCTGAACGTATTCCAATGACTGCTCATCAAAAACGCCTGGTGCCATCCGTTGATACTGCAGCCCGGTAAATGCCAGCAGCGCCGGGGTCAGTTGATGGTAAAGATCCATCTGCTGCACCCATTGATAGTTGGGAATGGCAATTTTTTCGCTACAGTTCCACCAAAGATGGTGAAGCTGATCATAGCTGAGGCTGCGCATGTGGGCTAAAATCTGTTTGGTCTGCGGCAAAAATTGTGGTAGTCCCTGGATTGGCAGTGAATCTGGATCCGACTTCATATTCCGTGCGGGGGCAATAATGATTTGCATAAATCCTTCTCCTTTTGATGACTCGTCTATTTTAGCATGTTATCGATAAACGGTTGTCATGATCAATTCAATCAGCTAAGATTATAAGAAATTTTCGATGATGGAGGAATCAATATGATTGCACAACCACAGCGAACCGGCGTTACCGTTGGCTATCAAGGCGCACCGGGATCATTTTCTTCTCAGGCGATGCATCAATGGTTTGGAAAGGTCGACAGCCATAACTACCCCAAGTTTGAAGATGTCTTTGTCGCGCTCAAAAAAGGCGAGATCGACTATGGCGTCGTTCCGATGGAAAATTCTTCAACCGGAGCCATCAACGATAACTATGATCTGATCAACAAGTATCATTTCTTCATTGTTGGCGAGCAATCCATCTATATTGCCCAAAACCTGCTGGGCATCAAAGGAGCCAAGCTTGCAGACATCAAAGAAGCCTATTCGCATCCCCAGGGTCTGCTACAGACCAGTAAGTTTCTGGCGGCTCATCACATTCAAGGCAAAGCATGTCTCAACACGGCTCTGGCGGCTAAGATGGCTGCTGAAAAACAAGATCCAGCCGTTGGGGCGATTGCCTCAACAGAAGCTGCTGAACTGTACGATTTGGACGTTTTAGCTCCCAGCATCGAAAATGACAAGTCCAACCATACCCGTTTTATCATCTTTGGCCGCGAACCTGAGATTCTACCAGACGCTGACCGCATTTCATTGATCTTTACGTTGAAAAACGAGGTTGGTACACTCTATGAAGTCATGCGCATCATTAAAGAACATCAAATCAACATGGTACGCATTGAATCACGCCCATTGCCAGGCAATCCTTGGGAATATTATTTTTACGTAGATTTAGACGGCAACCTGGCTGATCAGCACATTGCCACGGCTTTAGACGAGTTAAAACAGTATACGACTTCATTAAGACTGCTGGGCAACTATCATCGACAGGAAAATTAAATAAAAACGGGTGCTACGCTATGCGTGACATCCGTTTTTATTATATTCAAGCAATCAGCGCAAAATCTCGATCAGATTCTTATTGGCCGCCTGTTTGGCTGGCAAAATCCCAAAGATGATGCCGACTGAAGCTGAAACGCCAAATGCCAGTAAAAATGAGCCTAAAGTTATAACGGCATGAATATTGTAAGGCATAAAATTACTGATCACGCCAGCTAATCCCCAGCCAATTACAAAGCCCAGCAGGCCGCCGCCAACCGTTAAGACGATTGCCTCCAAAAGAAACTGAGCCATTACATTTTTAGGCGAGGCACCTACGGCTAGGCGAATCCCAATTTCTTGGGTCCGCTCAGAAACTGAGATATACATCATATTCATAACCCCGATCCCGGCAATGAATAAGGAGATCCCAGCAATAGCACTGATAAACGCCGTTAAACCGGTAATCATATTGTTGACCTTGGCTAGTTCGGCCCCGGCATCATAGGCCATGTAAGTACCATCATGAGCACTGGTCCCCTTTTTGGCCATGTATTTCTTGATTTTTTTCGTAGTTTGGCTAGCATTGACGCCTTGATAAAACGTCAGCTTAATACCATTGCCAGTCGTCGCCGTAGTACCAGAATAAAACAATCTGGCATTGCCAATTAGATCCGCACCATACTTATTGTCACCGTATTGATCGTTTTGTGATTGATAGACGCCTACAACGCGATAATTGATTTCACCAATAGTCACTGAGGTTCCAATTGCGTTTTGAACCGTATGATACTGCTTTTTGGCCAGTGATTCTTTCATCAAAATTACCGGCTCGGCATTCAATAAATCACTGGTCGTCAAGTTGCGACCGGCCATAATTGTGATTTTTTTGGTTGGCTGCTTGATTAAAGAAATTTTTGTACTATCTAGTCGCTGATTACCGACGATTGGCGAAACGGAAACGTTATTGGTTTCATGAGAGATTGCCACTTTTTTTACCTTAGCGCCAAAACGTTCTTGAATCAGGTTCAGATCCGCTTCATTAAAGCCTGCCGTCGTAGATTGGGCATCACTGAGCGTAAAGTAAAGGTAAGTCGACTGCTCACCGTTTTTGGTTGTATTGAACTCATCACTGATTCTTTTTTTAACCCCGTTTCCCAATGCCAGAATCGTAATTACGGCGGCAATCCCGATCGTAATCCCAATCGTTGTTAAAAAACTGCGCTTAGGATTGGCTCGCAGCGATTGTAAGGCACTGCGCAAAAGCTCGGTATTTTTCAATCTACTCCCACCTTTCGATCATCGACAATCTTGCCATCAATGATCTTGACGATGCGCTCACACTGCTCAGCAACTCGTGGATCATGCGTTACCATGATGATGGTCGTATGCTGAGTTTGATTGAGTTGCTTAAACAGATCCATAATTTCTTGACTGGTCTTGGTATCCAAGGCCCCGGTTGGCTCATCGGCAATTAAAAAGTCCGGGTTGGCAATAATCGCACGAGCAATCGAGACCCGCTGCTGCTGACCGCCGGAAAGCTCGGTTGGCAGCTTATCATCATAGCCAGCCAGACCAACCCGACTTAAAACCCGGGCCGCCGTCTTTTTGGCCTGCTTACGACTCACGCCCGCATAGAACAGTGGCAAGATCACGTTTTCAGCAATGCTGATATCACGAATCAGTTTAAAGTTTTGAAAGACGAATCCTACGTGTCGATTGCGCAGTTTGGCAAAGTCAGCCCGCGTATAGTCATGAATCGGTTCATCATTATAAAAATAGTTTCCTTCAAAATCATCATCCAAAAAACCAATGATATTGATCAAAGTCGACTTGCCAGACCCTGATTCCCCGATAATGGCTAACAGTTCACCGGCATCAACCTGTAGATTAATATCATGCAAGACGTGAAATCTGGTTGCGCCCTGGCCATAGTATTTATTGATGTGTTCCAATCTAATCATTGTCATGATCGCTCACCTTGGTACCGTTATGCAGCTTGCGATCTGGGTTGGTGACGATCTGCTGACCAGCCTTAACGCCGCTTTTGACTTCAAAATATTCGTTGACCCGCTTACCTTTAACGGCAACTGCCTTGGCCTTGCCATTTTTAACAATGTAGACCTGGCCGTTTCTAACGCTGGACTTTGGAATTCGCAGTTGATCTTGAGCTACGGAAGCCTTGACCGTCTGCCCATTCATAAAGTCGTCGCTGCTCAGATCGGCATTAACCTCATAGTTAGAGTCATTGCTTTGCGCATTGGTCGTTGGTACGGTTGCCAAATAGCTGATCGTCGTGTCTGCCTGCTTACCGGTTGCTAATGCCCGGACGTGAATCGACTGACCAACCTTGAGTTTGCTGTAGTTATATTCCGATACCTTGGTTTTAAGCTTGAGATCATTGGAGTAGATCGTGATTACCGGTGCATTCTGTTTGGAATCATCAACCGTAACCGTGCCATCAAATGGTGCCGTCAGCGTCTGAGTAACCTTTTGACTCAGTGTATTAACCTTGTTTTGAGCTGCCGTGACGTCAGCTTGTGCATCGGCTAAACTGGCTTGGGCTTGAGCAACACTGCTGGCTGATCCAGAAGCCGTCTCGTCCTCGCTTTGAGTCGCAGCATCTTTTTGCGCGGCACTGACATTGTTCTGCTGTGCGGACACATTACGCTGCGCCTTAGCCAGGGTCTGCTTGGCATCAATCAGCTCTTCATTGGTGCTTTCACTGTAGGTCGTCACCAACGGATCACCTTCTTTAACCTTCTGGCCGTCGGCAACTCCGATTGACTGCACTTTTCCCGTTGGCAGACTTAAGACCTGCTGCTGTTGTGACACAACGGTTCCAGTCAGCGTCAATGGCGTGGATTTAGCAACCTTGGCTACAACATAATGCGACTCACTAGCTGCTTTATTTTGCTTAATCTTATATGCAATCCCCCAAATGATTGCTAGGATTAGCATAATTACGATTACAATCGTCGTCTTGCGATGATTTTTTACCCAATTTTTTATTTTCTGCATAATCTTCCCCAATTTCTCCGTTTCAAAAATCCCAAATACAACAGATGTTTCAATTGCGATTATCGTCTTGGTTAGTTACTCAAGTAATTAACTAGATAATACCAGATTATTTACAAAAGGCAATCCTTATTTTCAGATAATTTTATTATTCCCCTGTTAAAGCTATTAGATTGGTGCTTTAATGGATATTGAAATAAAACAACTCTGTCTGGGGTGCCATTGATTTGGCTGAGAAATACCCACATAACCTGATCTAGTTAGTACTAGCGGAGGGAGACAGCTTAATTTTGGCATAAGCATAAATACGCGCTTTTGATAATGAATTAGGCACTCTTTCTCGATTCCGGGAAGGAGTTTTTTTTATTGGTTGATGATGCTAAAGTTCTTTAGGAGGAATTCATGAAAAAGCGTACTTATAAATTGGTTTTGACGGCTATTTTATCCGCATTGGCCGTTTGTGGCGGCAGCATCTTCTCGTTTCCAATCAGTTTTGCCAAATGTGCACCCACACAAAGTCTGATCAATATCGTATCTGGCGTTGTCTTAGGGCCAGAATGGGCAGTCGTGCAGGCACTATTGACCTCAACCGTTCGTAATCTTTTGGGAACCGGCACCATTTTGGCCTATCCTGGCAGTATCTTTGGCGCCTGGCTCAGTGGTTGGCTGTTCAAGCGCTTTGGCAAAATTTGGCTGGCAGCGATTGGAGAATTAATCGGCACGGGACTGATTGGCGCACTAACCGCCTATCCGATTGCAGCTGCCTTAATGGGTGCCAAGGGATCACTTTTCTTGTTCGTACCCAGCTTTGCGATCAGTGCCATTGTCGGCGGCTTGTTAGCCTGGGTCATCTTAAAAGCCGCCTGGCAGCCAATCCGACACTTCGCTAAGATTGAGTAGTTTTTATCAGGCAGTTGGTTGGCTTTTTTAGATTGATTCTTATATAATTTAGTTATCAAGTTACAATCGTTTTCTCGTTAAGGGGGAATCATGATGGAAAAGACATTCACGCTTGAAGAACTGAAAAACTTTAACGGTCAAAATGGTCAGCCGGCCTATGTTGCCGTTAAGGGCACGGTCTATGACGTAACTGAGGTATCAGCATGGCAAGGCGGCAAGCACCATGGCGTTGCGGCAGGCACTGATGCTACCGCGGCCATTGCCCATGCTCCTCATGGCGAAAGCGTCTTGGGCAAGCTGACGGTAGTCGGTAAGCTGGTTGACTAGCTGCCGAGATTCATCGACATCATCTAAACGCAAAAACAGTCATGGCACTCAGCCGTGACTGTTTTTGATTGAAACGCTTTCTTAATTTAACTATTATGGTAATAAACGTTTTATGAGGTGAGTAAAATGACCAAAGGATCCGAAGCTGCCTACCAAGAACTGCTTGACGAGCTGCAAAAACTGGACATCAAGTATGAGATGGTTGATCATCCAGCCGCTTTGACCACTGCCCAGGCCGATGCTTATATCGCTGACAAATCAGGCGTCTGCACCAAGTCAATGTTTCTAAAGGATAAGCATAAAAACTTCTACCTGGTGATCATGGATGATGCCAAGCGCATGGACTTTAAAAAATTCCAAGAGCTTACTGGTACCAAGCGCATCTCGATGGCTCACGACCATGACATCGAAGAACAGTTAGGACTAGAAGCTGGGATCGTCTCACCATTTGGCATCATGTATAATACCGATCACAACATCAAAATCTATTTTGATCAAGATATGCTGGATGAAAACATTCCATTGACGTTTCATCCCAACATTAACACGCATACAATCTTTCTTTCTGCTGCAGATCTGATGAAATTCATCAAGGCTCAGGGATTCGACTATCAAATCATTGATCTATAAAGCTCAAAACGCCCATTCGCAAAACATGAATGGACGCTTTTTTTTATGCCTTCGCGCTATTCAGCAACGCGATTGCCCAGTTCCCAGAAAGCCAGGGCTGAGGCTGCCGCAACGTTTAAAGAATCGACTCCTGGGGCCATGGGAATCTTGATCGTAAAATCACTTTGTTCGATCGTTGACTCCTTTAGTCCCGGACCTTCCGAACCCATAATAATCGCCAGACGGTCCACCGCAGTCAGCTTAGGATCATCAATGCTGACGGTATTATGCCGCAATGCCATGGCTGCTGTCTGATATCCGGCCTGATGAAGCAGCTCGATGCCGCCATTCTGCCAGGTTTTGGCATCAATATAGGTCCAAGGCACTTGAAAAACGGTGCCCATCGCCACGCGCGAAGAACGACGATAAAAAGGATCCGCCGAGTCGCTGGTCACGATGACGCCATTAATTCCCAAAGCCGCCGCCGACCGAAAAATCGCACCAATGTTAGCTGGGTTGACAACACTCTCAAGAACGGCAATACGGGGATGCTCAGTCGGCATGGTCGCCAAAAAATCAGCCAGCTCCAAACGCTTAACGCGATGCATCGCTGCCAGCGCCCCACGCAAAAGGTTATAGCCCGGCAGCTGGCGAAGCAGTTGGCTATTGGCAACGTAAATTGGCGTTTGACCTAAGCCGCTGGTCTGATTGGCCGCCATTTCACGATCTAGATCTGCTAAGTCGCGATCCAAGGCTTTCTCTTCTACCAATAGCGAGGCCGGTCGATAGCCTGCACGCATTGCCCGTTCAATTACCTTGGGACTTTCCGCGATAAAAAGGCCAGGGTTGGGCTCCAGGGTATGAAACAGCTGGGCTTCATTCAATCGTACGTATGGGTCCAAATCTGCGCCATTCAGATCATCGAGAAAAATTAAGTTATGCATGTTTTTTACCTGTCCTTAAAAATCTAAAACTATTTTAGCATAACCAACCAATGCCCTTTAGTTAGGCAGTCGTGCTAAAGTTAACTGAAAAGCCCGACAACGTTCGCACTTGTTTCAAAATTTCCAGCTATAATTGCCGATTAAATCAATTGGAACGAGCAAAAATATGAATTCTAAAACCATCTTAAAAAACAATCGCGCGGCCGGTTTGATTATCTTGACGATTGGCCTGCTGCTGACTGGTCAAATGATTACCGGACATGGGATCGTTGGTGCCGACAGCGTTTTTCACTACAACCGTTTTTACGAGACCTACTCACAGCTGAAACATTTAAACTTCAGCTGGTTTCAGTCGATCTATGGCTTTAACCAGAGCGGTCGGATCGTCAATGTCGTCTATGGCCCGCTGTTTGCCTATCTAAACGGTGGCCTGCTGCTGTTGGCACACAGCTGGTATCAATATCAGATCGTCTCCAGCATCATTATCTACCTAATCGGTGGCTTTGGCATGTACCGGCTGTTAAAACTCCTCAGTATCCGCTCCATCATCGCGGCAATGATGGCCAGCTTCTATATGACGGTAGGCTGGATGCCGCGCTGGTAGATTGGGAACAATACCACTGCCCTGGGAGCAATGCTGATGCCTTACCTGCTGATGATCACGTTTGACATGATCACGGATGCCAACCGTCCCATTCGCTGGAAAAAGCTAACTCTATTGATGATTCTGACTATCGAGATCCATTTGCTGAGCGCGCTTTTATTCATGCTGGTGCTGATTCTAGCCTGGCTGTACGCTGTCAACCACCATCGACCTCTTCTTCAAAAAGGTCATTCACTCCATCACATCTATGTGAACTGCCTTGATTTAACAATGACATCTGAAAGGACTTTATACTCCTATGTCAATCAGGGACTTCTTTCTGCAAGAAATATTGATATGCCACGCACAGTACGAATGCGCCCACGAAAAAATAAGAAAAGAAATTTGAAAGTTGATAAGGCCTGTCGCATCGGCCGAACATGGGAAGAGTTTCAGTCCTATCTTCAGGAACATCCTAATGCAGCCATACGTCAGCTGGATTCTGTAGAAGGAGTACGGGGAGGAAAAGTTCTTCTCACGATACACTTTGTGCAGCAAGAACTGCAACTGGCATTTCTCTGGGACGCCAATGACTCCCAGTCTGTAATAGATATCTTTGAGAAAATATATCTCGAGCTTCGCCCTGACGCTTTTATCAGGCTTTTTCCGATTCTGCTTGCCGACAACGGAAGTGAATTTTCTAACCCGAAGGCCATAGAATTTGATAAACAAGGGAACCAGCGTACACAAATGTATTATTGTGATCCAAGCGCTCCATTTCAAAGGGTTCCTGCGAAAACAACCATGAAATGATCCGCAGGATTATCCCAAAGGGCACAGACCTCGGAAATTATTCACAGGAACAGATCAACCTCATGATGAGTCATATCAATTCGTATACAAGGCCCAGTCTCGGAGATAAAAGCCCTTATGATCTGTTTGCCTTTCTCCGTTCTCTTATTCTGGCATTTTTAATTTTTATATCATACATGGTTTACTTCCCTCCCAAAACAAATTTATTCATTCGCTGTACAATAGCTTGGATAATTGGGCCTGATATCAAAACTGTAATAATCGTACAAATACCGAAGCTACCTCCCAACAAAACCCCGATAACGACCATCGCCACATCCAATATCATACGGACAATTTTGACAGGCCATCCATTTTTCTCTACCAGAGAAAATGTCACTGCCTCATAAGAACCACGCCCAAGATTTGCTGATGCATAGATGCCAGTTCCTACTGCAAAGAGAATAATACCGATGCACATCAGCAGAAAATTTATCCAGACAATATCGCTGTATCTTTGTATCCTACTGAATATCTCTACAAACCCACTGTATACCACCTGATACAGAACAGTTCCAATATGGATCTGTGAACGGTCATAAAACCATACAAATAAGATCATGACCACTGCTATCACAAAAGAAGTCATTCCGATACTCATCCCAGTAACTTTGGAGACTCCCTGCCATAATACAGGGGAGTGTAAAATATTTTGTGTAAATTTCTAAATTAAATTGAAAAAGGGAAAGGTGAAAAAGGGAAAGCCT
>NZ_CANCWQ010000021.1:0-26668 GCF_947381555.1 Limosilactobacillus pulli | reverse complement strand
CAAGTTGGCAACTTGGTTGAAGAGTTTCATGACAGGACCTTTAAGCACTCACAGTATGTTTGCGTGTTCTTAGACGCCACTTATATTCCGCTCAAGCGCGGAACTGTTGAGCGCGAAGCGGTTAATATCGCGATTGGAATTCGTAGTGACGGCGGTAAAGAAGTCTTAGACTTCTCGGTAGCACCAAACGAAAATGGTGAAGCATGGCGTGAACTACTTGAAAGTTTACGCAATCGAGGAATTGAACAGGTTCAGTTATTCATCGCCGATGGTTTTATTGGGCTCGAAAATGTGATTGCAGAAATTTATCCAAATGCTAAGTTTCAGCGCTGCTTAGTCCATGTGCTTCGTAATCTCACATCACATGTGCGAAAAAGCGATATGCGAGATTTGATGAGCGAATTTAAAGAAATTCGCCAATCTGAATCAATTGAAGAAGCAAAACGAGCTTTAGATAACTTCATTTTGAAATGGAAAAGCAAATATAGCAACCAGATGCGAAAATTGGGTAAGTTAAGTAACTTATTCACCTTCTACGAATTTCCGCCAAGCATTCGGGCATCAATTTACTCAACAAATTTGATTGAAGCTTTCAACAAAAAGTTGAAGAAGAAAATTCGCCAGAAGGAGCAGTTTCCAAATGAGGATGCCCTTCAACGATTCGTGACAACTCAAATTCTAGAATACAATGACAAGTTCGAAGAACGAGCACATCGTGGATTTCGAGGAAGCAAGGATACCTTGGATTCCATGTTTATTTAAGTAAGCATTTCATACAAAGAAGGATTTTCAAAAGTACACAAAATTATTGACACTCTCTTTCGAGGAAGCAAGGATACCTTGGATTCCATGTTTATTTAAGTAAGCATTTCATACAGAGAAGGATTTTCAAAAGTACACAAAATTATTGACACTCTCAAAACATCATTGTCAAATTGTAAGGTCATTGTAGCCTTTGCTTTCGCTGAGTGCTTGAGATTGCTGCTCCATACGGCTGAGATAACTTTGGTCCCATTTTGAGTTGAGACACTGTATTCATCCGGCTTACCGAATTCTTTGAGCGCTTCTTGATACGTGGTCTTGTTTACAGTCAGCTTGTTGTTGAAGTCATTTAATAAAGCAACGGCTTTTCTAGTATATTGATACCCAGTCAGTTCCTTATAGATGACCTTGTTGTTGATCAACTCAACAATTGCTGCAGCGTTTTTATCATTGTCAACCCCACTGTAGACAAGCATCGTGGCCCGAACGTTGTCAACGGTACGACTGGACTTAAGCTTGGGTGACCCAAAGTCTTTTTCAAGCTGTTTGAGACTTGTTCTCCCATTACCGTTGTTAGAGCCAACCGAAACCTTATCAAATGCGGTTCGCGTAACCCGGTATTTATAATGTGAGGATGCAAACGATATGGTAGTCATACTAACAACCAATAAAGCAGCGACAACACCTAAAAATAATTTTGTGATTTTTACTAAGCTTTTCATGTGGATTGCCTTTCCCCGCTAAGCAAAAAACAACAACTCTATTTTTTAGATTACTACAAATTTAAACTTAGCGACAATCATCACAGAAACTTTTATAACAATCGCAAATTTTGCTTGTAAAATTTCTCGCTTGAGCAACATTATCTCTAACAATTACATTGCACCACATCACAAATAATCAAAAAGCATGATTTTGACCATCATCAAAATCATGCTCCTATTGTTATTTTAATCAAAAGTCGTCTTGAGACCTACTCGTTCAACTGCCTTTAAAAGCGTTAAAACGATCAATGTCTCGATTGGCCAGGAAATAACCTCTTTTGGCAGCCGTACCATCAATAGCGCCATAAAAGTCGTTGCGCTACTGCCTTGCCCCATTCCCATCAAATAGAGACAAAGCGTCGTAAAGAAAACATTGGTAATCAGAATCTGGCAAAGCTCATAAATCAAGATTCGCTGCCAACTAATATGCTGCTGATATAAGAAGATCCCAGCAATTATTCCCGAAATTGCGGCTGACAGAGTAAAGCCGGGGAAAAACATAACCCCAGAGCTCAATAGCGTATTACTGATCGGATCATTGATAATCATTGACAGCGCGCCGATCCAAGGTCCCAGTAAAAAAACAATCAGTGCCGTGGCAATAAAGCCTAAACCAATCTTTAAGACTGCCGGATCACCAATCGACAGTTTCTCCAAAATAATCTGTAGCGCAATCAGCATTGCAGCCAGCACCATTCTCTTAGTATCAAACTTGGAACCGTGTAGTGACAATATTTTCATAATCAACATCTCCCTAAAATTTTTTGTCAGGGAACAACATTGACCATGGTCTCCGGTGGTGAATGCGGAAAATACAAGCAGCCGCAGCTTCCTTCCGGTTTCCACATTCCGCTCCACCGGACAATAACTCATATTTTCCTACCCCAACGGCATCCATTGTACGATTTTATGACTGTTTTTTTCAACAACAAATATAACATTGTTCGTTTTTATTCATTTAGCAATTCTGATATTCGCGATTAGATTTATTTACAATTTACCTGACAACTTAGCGTATAATTTAGTTAGTTTATTTTTATAGCAAAGAAAGGATTTTTTTATGGCCAATCAAATCAGCAACCAATTTTTAACCCTGGCAGACGGCTACAAAATGCCCCAAGAAGGGTTTGGACTCTACAAGATCACTGACGAACAAGAAGCCGTTAATGCCATTAAATGGGCATATGAAGCCGGCTATCGCCTGTTCGACACAGCACAGATGTATGAAAACGAAGAATTTGTCGGTGAAGGGCTGCGTCAATTAGCCGCACCCCGTGAAAGCTACTTTATTACGACTAAGGTTTCCGAGGCCAACCAAGGCTATGACCAGGCAAAAAAATCCGTAGCTGACTCATTGAAAAAGCTGGGTTTGGACTATGTAGACCTGCTTTTGATTCACTGGCCGGTACACCAGCACTTCTTTGAAACTTGGCGTGCCTTTGAAGACTTAAAAGCAGAAGGTTTGGTACGTTCAATCGGGGTTTCAAACTATGGCATGGTTCACTTGGAATACCTGGCAACCAAGGCGCGGGAAATGCCGGTTCTGGATCAATTAGAGGTTCATCCATGGCTGACCGAAAAGCCAATGTTGAGATTCAATGCCAAACACAACATCATCACTCAAGCCTGGAGTCCACTTGGCCGTGGCAAGCGTCTTGATGATCCCGTCTTGCTCAAATTGGCTGAAGCACATGGCAAAACGCCAGCTCAAATCATTTTGCGCTGGCATCTGCAAAACGGAATTGCTATCATTCCAAAATCCGTTCATCAAGAACGCATCAAAGCCAATGCCGATATCTTTGATTTTGAATTATCGCCAGCTGAAATGCAGCAGATCGATGGCTTAAACACCAATCACCGCATCAGCAAGGAACCTGAGATGGTTTATGAATTTGGCTGCCAATATCCATATTAAATAATGTTAAAAAGCACCGAGTTGGACAATTCGTTCAAGCCGATGCTTTTTAAGCTTTGGTTGCAATTTTTCCTTTAGGCATCGTTAGATTAGACGTTGCTCTTTTGACAGGGTAAAATAACTCTACACCGTCGTAAAGGAGGAAAATCATGCGACGCTTTTTTGGCACCATCATGCTTTATGCACTGGCATTTATTGGCTTTGGCTGGGCCTACCAAAATAATGAGAACGTCCGCTTAACCGCCAATCGAATTGCCTACGTTGCCCAAGCTGACTTCCAGCAGCTCAAGAGTCGCGTTACCGGCCAAAAGACAACTACGACCGCCAAAACCAAGGCACAGCAACAGACAACTGGTGATGACGACTCAGTCAGTGGTCGCTGGAAAAAAGCCATGGCTACCGTTTATGTTAACTATGAAAATCAAACGCTGCAGCAGGCGGCTTTGGATGCAATTGCCAACTGGAACGCCACCGGCTGCTTTAAGTTCAAGCAGACCAGCAACAAGAAAAATGCCGATATCGTTATGACGACCATGGATAAGGATAATGATGCGGCGGGACTTACTCAAATGAGTGTTGATTCATTAACCGGCTATTTTGTGCATGGTACGGTTTATTTAAACACTGCCTACCTGCTTAACTCATCGTATGGCTACTCCATGGAACGCATCATCAATACGGCAGAGCATGAATTAGGCCATGCCATGGGACTGCAGCATACCAATGATGTTTCGGTCATGCAGCCAGCTGGTTCGCTTTATACCATCCAACAACGCGACATTGATAACGTCAACGAATTGTATAGCAGCCAAGTCAACTCCAGCAGCTCATCTGCTTCCAACATCAAGGTATCGACTCAAAACACTACCAATCAATAAGAGACTGGGAATAAAGCCTCAAAACCGAAAAATGGCTGAGGATTGCGTTACTTAAAACGCTGATCTTCAGCCATTTCTATTATTAAAGTTGTTTTACTTGGTTGGAAAAATCAGTTTTTTCCCAACTTCTTTTTCTATGCCAATAGACAGCAGATCACAGCCAGAATCGCTGGCAGCATCTGCATGGTCCAAACTTTTTTACCAACCGTCAGTCCACCGTAAAAGGCTACGACGATAACAAAACTCAACAGCAACAGCCATACCTTGATCAAGATAGCTCCATTAAACAGCCAGTAGCTGACAATCAAAGAAAGCCCCAGCATGCCATTATAGATGCCTTGATTGGCAAATGCCACCCGCGCTTCTTTTTGACCAGCGTATTCTTCCGGCAGTCCAAATGCCTTGGCTTGACGTGCTGGGCTGGCAAACATCTCCAAACCCATGATACCCAGGTGTTCGATCCCAACCAACATCGTCAAAATCAGTGCTAAAATCTCCATGAAGATCCCCTATCTATTTAAATGTTTAATTAATTATGACAAGAAATAATGCCAGTTACAAGAAGTATGCAAAACACGCCCGCCGATTAAATCAGCCAAGCGTGTTTTTTATTTGGTATGATGATAAACATTAAACAGCCACAGCCACGTGCCCAGCAAAAAAACGCAATAGCCGGCACTTAACCAAGCCAGCCAATGCACGAATGGCAAAACGTTGAGGGCTGCAATGATGTAAAAACAGATCGTCAAAACACACCAGACTGCCAGTTTGGTCTGCAGACGCTTTAGTTCAGCATGCAGCTTTTCTTTTTTCACGTTTACTTCACCGCCATCTGCAGCATAGTCGCCAGCAGTGCTCCAGCCAGTGGTCCAAACATCGGTACCCAAGCATAATCCCACATGGCACTCGTTTTATTGGGGACGGGGATGATCGTGTAAGCTAACCGTGGTCCCCAGTCACGAGCAGGGTTAAGCGCAAACCCAGTCGTCGTACCCAGGCCAGCACCAATCACGAAAATCACCAGGCCAACAACGACTGGCTTTAATCCGGTCGTAAAATTTCCCAGGTTATACAGCACCAGCATAAAGACAAACGTGGCAATCAATTCACTCAAAAAGTTGAACAAATTGCTGCGAATCCCCGGCACGGTCGAAAAGATCCCGACGTTGTTGTGCTTTGGATCCTTAGTCGCCTTAAAGTGCGACCAGAATTGAACCATAACCAAAACGGCACCCACAAAAGCGCCTAAGAATTGACCAATCAAATAAGGCACTACCTGTGACCAAGGAAATGTTCCGGCTACGGCAAATGCAATGGTAACGGCTGGATTCAAATGTCCCTGTGCACCAAAAGAGGCTGCGACATAGACTCCCATGGTTACGGCAATCCCCCAAGCAAACGTTACGTAGAACCAATCGCTTTGACCATGCGCCATAGTTTTGTTCAGGTTTAACCCGGCGCCAACGCCACATCCTAAAACAATCAGCGTCAGCGTCCCTAAAAATTCTCCCAGCATTGAAATCTTCCTTTATCTTCCTTTAATGATATAGTTTTGACTATTTAGTATTTAGTTTCTAAAACTAGATACCACAAATAAAAAACGTCATCCGCCAGTCACAGCGAATGACGCAAAAAACTATTTTTCGTTTTCCTTCATTTGAGCACGCAGTTTGTCACCGACTTCTTCAAATCCTGGCTTGCCCAGCAGACCAAACATGTTCGTCTTGTATGCTTCCACACCAGGCTGGTTGAATGGGTTAATACCGTTCAAGTAACCGGAGATCCCCATAGCAACCTCAAAGAAGTAGATCAGACTGCCCAGCGTGTATTCATCCTCACGTGGAATGTGTACCGTCATAACTGGCACGCCACCGGCATTGTGCGCAGCAACCACGGCTTGGTAGGCCTTGGTGTTGACCCAGTCCATGTTCTTGCCTTGCAGGTAGGCCAAACCATCCAGATCGTTTTCAGCTGCTGGAATCGTAACGTCATGGTTTGGCGTATCCAGCTTAACAACCGTTTCCATCAGGTTGCGCAGCCCTTCTTGAATGTATTGACCAAGCGAGTGCAGATCAGTCGTGAAGTTGGCACTGGATGGGTAAATACCTTTTTGGTCCTTACCTTCAGATTCACCAGCCAATTGCTTCCACCATTCGGCAAACATCGTCATGTTTGGCTCGTAGTTTTCCAGCAGTTCGGTCGTGTAGCCCTTGCGATACAAAATGTTACGGTAGGCTGCGTATTGGTAGGCTTCGTTTTGCGCCAGGTCTGGGTCGGTGTATGACTTTTCAGCATCAGCAGCCCCAGCCATCAGTTGGTCGATGTCGGCACCAGAAACGGCAATCGGCAGCAAGCCAACAGCACTCAAAACTGAGTAGCGGCCACCAACGCCATCTGGAATTACAAAGGTTTCCCAACCGGCATCGTCAGCTTCAGTCTTCAAAGCACCGCGCTTAGCATCGGTCGTAGCATAGATGCGCTTGTTGGCACCGGCTTCACCATACTTTTTAACCAGCAGCTCACGGAAAATCCGGAAGGCAATGGCTGGCTCCGTGGTCGTACCAGACTTGGAGACCACGTTAACCGAAAAGTCGCGGTCGCCGATCAGCTTAACCAGATCATGCAAATAAGATGAACTCAGTGAGTTACCGGCAAACAGAACCAATGGGAACTTGCGATCTGCTGGTTCTTGTGAGTAGTAGAACGAGTTGTGCAAAAAGTCAATGGCCATCCGCGTACCCAGATAAGAGCCACCAATCCCAATGACAACCAGCACTTCAGAATCGGATTGAATCTGCTTGGCCGCCTGCTTGATGCGGTCAAATTCCTCATGATCATATTCCGTTGGCAGATGCAGCCAGTCACGGAAGTCAGCACCAGCCCCCGTACCATTGCGTAATTCGCTGTCAGCGGCATTGACCATGGCCTGCATTTCGCCCAGTTCGTTTTCGTGCACGAACTTCTTCAGTGCACTGGCGTCAAATGAAATTTGCGTCATCCAAAAACACTTCTTTCCTTAAATCTATCCAACATATGATTTCACAATAAAATAATAGCCGATTGTGGAGCCGGTTTCAATGCTCAGTACAAACTTGTCATAAATATTAAATTCGTTAATAAGCATTCTGCTTGTAAAACAGACGGTTGCACAACTAAACAGAAAAATCCAAAGCAAAAGCGTCACCGATTTGCATCGGCAACGCTATTTAAAATAGGAATGTTAATTAGTTAAGCGAATGATTATTTTTGGGCAGCCGTGTCTGATGCACTAACTTCAACAGCTTGAACCTTGTCTTCTTTTTTCAGGCCAAAGGCACAGATAATCGTAACAACTAAAACGATCGCACCTAAAATATAGTAGGTATGCTGGAAACCAAATGCATCATACCACTTACCAGCCAAAGTCGAGAAGATAAAGGCCGAAATCTGTTTGGCAAAATTAGACGCTAATGCATAAACCGTAGCATATAGTCGCAAGTCAAACGAACCGGAAATGTACTTCATGATTGAAACCAAAACCAGCGGCATTTCAAAACCAGCCAACAGCCGTAAGACAATGACCCAGCCGACTGATGGCGACATTGCAGAACCAATAATCCGTACACCTAAAATCAAGCCATAGATAATCAGACCATTTTTAGA
Source organism: Limosilactobacillus pulli (assembly GCF_947381555.1). Lineage (NCBI taxonomy): Bacteria > Bacillati > Bacillota > Bacilli > Lactobacillales > Lactobacillaceae > Limosilactobacillus > Limosilactobacillus pulli. The sequence continues at coordinate 18,707 of NZ_CANCWQ010000021.1, read as the reverse complement.
ACCAATCTTATTGATGATGTAAGGCATTGGGATCATCAGCAGAAATTCAAGTGCCGTCTGCGTACTGGTCATATAGCTGTATGCCAGCGTACCTTGAGCAGCCGTGTGGAAGAAGCTCTTAAAAAAGATGATAAACTGCTGGTCAAAAACATCATAGATTGCAGAAGTACCAATGTAGAACAGCGAAAGATACCAGAAATTCTTTAGCTTAAAAATCGAACCCAGCTGTTTCATATTTAATTGAGAAGAGGTCTTGTCAACCCCAACCGCGGCCAGATTATCAAGGTAAATCTTATCACTAAACACCAAGCAGCACGTCAAGATCACTGCAGAAGCCGTGCAAGCCCAAAAGATTGAGTTAAGACTCCACAGGAACAGACGACCACCAATCAAAGAAGCGATTGCACCGGCCAACGAGCCACCCATTCTAGAATGACCATATTCAAATTTATTAGTTAGACTGGCCCGCTGAACGTATTACTCAATTACCGAAACCCCACCGTTTAAGATAAAGCTAAGATAGATCCCGGTTACGAAGCCAACCAGTGCTGTATTCACCTTCAACAGTGGATGAAAGACCCATTGAAAGTATGGGCCAACCAAAATCATCCCGACTGCAATCGTGACTACCAGGTTCTTTTTCATTACCAAACGGTCGGAGATAACCCCAAAGATCGACTGAAAAATCAAAGAAACCCCTGACATCATTGAGAAAACGAATCCAGCTTGAACGCCATTGAAATGAGCTTCTTGTTCAAGCCAAAGCGTCAGATAACCAAAAACGATCGCCCAAGTAAAGAAATAGGTAAAGTGCGTAACTGGAAAGCCCCAGAAGTCTTTGGTTGCATGCTTTTTAGGCGTTGTTTGTTCATTATTCATGCTAATTCCACCTCAATCTAATCGTAGTTATACGGCACTGGTTTGCCAAAGTCTGGCGTACCATCGTCATTCCAGCTAAAAGGCTTAACCAACGTATGGCGATTTGGATCATACAGTGGATCGCCTTTGATTTCGGTATAGTCGCGACAGTGATATACCATCAGATCAGTCTTACCGTCTTCGGCAATCGTAAACGAATTATGGCCTGGCCCATATTGATGCGTCGTTAAATCACTCTGAAAGACCGGTTCTTTAGATTTACTCCAGTTGTTTGGATCTAACAGATCAGCATCATCTGGACAAGTCAGCATCCCCATTGCATAGTTTTCATCAGTAGCGCTGGCAGAATAAGTCATAAAGAAGCGACCATTGCGGTGAATAACGGCAGGTCCTTCATTAACCCAAAATCCACGAATCTCCCAATCATATTCAGGTTTTGAAAGCATTACTGGCTTGGTAGCCAAGGTCCATGGATTCTTCAGCTTGGCAATATAAAGATTAGAATTGCCACGAATAGCTGGATCCTTTTGCGCCCAAACATAGTAGTGATCACCTTGCCAGTCAAATTCAGTCGCATCCAAAGAGAAGGTGTCCTTGTCCGTTTTGATCTGACCTTTTTCAATCCAATTTTCCTCGGCACAGACTGGATTGGCCTGATCATATTCAAGGCAGAACATCCGGTGCTGGAACATGCCATTATTGTCAAATTCCTTGGTGTGTGAGGCTGCAAAATAGATGTACCATTTGCCATCGATGAAGTGGATCTCAGGTGCCCAAATCAATTGACTCATTGGGCCACTGCCATCAGGATGCTTGCGCCAGATCGTTCTTGGAGCTGCGTGGGCAAGTCCTTCCAAGGTTCTGGCGCGGCGAATCTCGATCCGATTATACGAAGGTACGGAAGCCGTAAAGTAGTAGTAGCCATCAGTGTGCTTGTAGATATATGGATCGGCTCGTTGAATAATCAGTTGTGCCGTATATTCCAATTTGCTCATTGATAATTCCTCCTAAAATATTTGTCCGGTTAACCATCTATAATGTAACCGATTTCGATCATTGATAATATAATTTATATTGTATTTATCCTCATAAATTATCGACGATCAACCTTTCAGTTGCCTATCCAAGCTACAGATTAACGATTGGAGCAGATTTATATGGAAACCACTATTTCAAACGACTGGCTACCTGTCTATAAAGCACTGGCAAGTCCGGTCAGGCTACAGATCATTCAGCTATTGGCTAAAAAGGCTCAAAGCATTTCCGTACTGGCTACTCAGCTGGGTATCAGTGAAACAATTACTGCTAAACACCTTAATCAGTTGGACAAAACTGGCATTATCTCCTTTTCGCGTCAAGGTCACTTCAAGATAGCCAAACTTAATGTCGATCAGATCAACATTAAATTCCCCAATACCATCTACCCTTCTTATAATGCCTATACAGTCAATATTCCCGTAGGCCACTACACAAACTTCTCAGTAGCACCCTCATGCGGCTTGGCAGGACGAAACGGTTATATTGGTCGCGTTGATCGTCCATCATATTTCATGGATCCACAGCGTATCTTTGCCGGCATGATCTGGTGGAACAATGGTTTTGTTGAATATCAGTTTCCCAATCATCTGAATAGTCACGATCAACTGCGAATGATTGATATTACCGCCGAACCAGGCTCAGAATTTCCATTTTCCAACAACAACTGGCCTTCTTACCGTTTCACTCAATGGCGTTCCATTGGGATACTGGACTAGTCCAGGCGATTTCTCAGACGTTCACGGTAAATACACGCCGGCCTGGGTTCCCCACAACGTGAATCAGTACGGTTTACAAAAAGTCTTCCGCATTACCGACCATGACTCCTATCTCGATGGCGAGCCATGGTCTGAAGTTTCATTAAACGATCTTCCCTATCAAAATGACCGTTTCACACTGCGATTTGAAATTCAAAATTTTGCAACGCATAAAGGCGGCTGTACGATTTTTGGCAAGGGATTTGGAAATTACAATCAAGATATTGAAGTGAAAGTCTACTCAGTAGATTAACAGCAACAACTAAAGCGCCGTCCAGCAGACAGCTGAACGGCGCTTTAGTTTGGATTCAGTAATTAAGGTTTTGAGTGGCTAGGATTATTGTTCAGAGCAGAGGATAAGTTAGAAACTATCAGGATTATTCGGCATATTCAATATTGCATTCAAGCATCTTGAACAGGTCCTTGATCTGCTGTGGCTTAATGGTAAAGCTCAAGATCGTGTGGTGGCCACCACCAGCATGCATCCAGAATTCAGCTCCATCGCGCAGACCAGTTGTTGGCGTCCATAATTGCTTGGCAACCGGCAGATGCGGCGTTTCCTTTTCTGGCTTGTGGCAGTCAACGCTGTAGCCAATGATCTTGTAGCCATCACGGAAGTCAGAAAGCGTCACGTCAATGGCCTTGCCTTCTGAACCGGTAAATACCAGCCGAGCCGGATCATCTTTACCACCAATGTCCAGTGGGTGTACCTCAACGCGTGGCTTGTCAGAAGCAATCGTTGGGTCGACTTCCAGCATGTGTGAGCCAAGGATTGCCTCGTGACCATGACGCAGATCCAGCGTGTAGTCTTCCATAAAGGCAGTCTTTTCATTGTTGGACAGAATCTTCAGCAAGCGATCCATGCCGGCCGTCTTCCAGTCACCTTCTGCCCCGAAGCCATAGCCATCCCGCATCAGCATTTGAGAAGCCAGGCCTGGCAATTGCTTCAAGCCGTGCAGATCTTCAAAGTTGGTGGTAAAGGCCGTGTATCCTTTGTCATCCATGAATTTCTTAATGGCAAGATATTCACGCAGCTGGTAGCGAACCGATTCAACGTACTTTTCATGATCATTGTCGCCTTCAACCATTTCGTATTGTTCTTCAAGCTTCTTGTATTCAGCGTCAATGTCTTTTTCTTCAACGGCATCAACGTATTCAACCAAGTCACCAACTGGCCAGTAGTCAACGGTCCATCCTAAACGAATCTCAGCTTCAACCTTGTCGCCTTCCGTAACGGCAACATTGCGCATCGTATCACCAAAACGAACAATCTTAAGTTTAAAGCTTTCGTTGTAGGCAACAGCAACCATTTGCCAATCAGCAATTTCTTGTTGAACGTCTTCATCGCCCCAGTAGCCGTAAACGATCTTGTTGCCCTTGTTAAGGCGCGCGTTGATGTAGGCATACTCACGATCACCATGAGCCGATTGATTCAGGTTCATGTAGTCAAAGTCGATCGTGTCATATGGAATATTGTTCAGATATTGCGTAGCCAAGTGCAGCAAAGGCTTTTGGAGCAGACGCGTACCGCGAATCCAGTTTTTGGCTGGCGAGAAGGTGTGCATCCAGGTAATTACCCCGGCAACTTTGTCATTGTAGTTGGCATCCTTCATAAATTGCGTAATGCCTTCTGCCGTGGTCATAACGCCTTTAAAGACGATTGGGTAAGGCAGGTTGCCCGAAGCATTCAATTTATCAACAATATCTTGGGCATCCTTAGCAACGGATTTTAATTGTTCTTCACCGTACAGGAATTGTGAGCCGGCAACGAACCAAAATTCATAATCTGAAATCTTTAACATGAGTTTGAATCTCCTTTTACAAGAAGTTTTAGTCTGTTAAGCCTCTGAAAACGGTTTAATCAGCTTGTATGATAAGAATAACAGATTTGTCCGTATAAATCAATATTTATTCTTAATGCAACAAATAATAAATACCAAATAAAAAAAGCTGCCGGCAAACACTTGCAGACAGCTTTTAAGCAACTCGCCCATTATTACTTTAATTTGCGTACTGAATCATTAAAAATCAACTTGGCATCATATTCAATCGGCTTGACCTCTTCGCCATCGATCATACTCATAATCATCCGCCCGGCATCCAGTCCCATTTTTTCCTTGGGATGCTCGATCGTCGTCAAGCGCGGACTGATGTAGCGGGCCAGTACATAGTCGTCAAAACCAACGATGCTGACGTCTTCAGGGATTTTTAAACCAGCTGAGCGCACCACGTCCATAACTTGAATGGCCAAGGCATCGTTGTAGCAAACAATCGCCGTTGGATGATCAGGACGCTCCATAATCTGAGACACCCGCTTAAAAATGCGGTTCATATCCTGTCCTGACTGATACATAACCGTTTCGCTCAAATACGAGATATCAGGATATTCCATGTAGGCATTGATAAAGCCCTTCATCCGGCGCGTTCCCTGCAAATCATCAACCTGAAAAATCCCCAGGATCCGCTTGTGCCCCTGTTTGATCAAATACTGGGTCATCTCGTATTCGGCCTCCATATCTTTAATTTCTAGATATGGTGCATTTAATTCTGGATAATGGGCATTGATAAAGACCGTTGGCAGATGACTTTGGGCAATCTTTTGATAGAGATCCATGTTGGTGTTTTCCAGGGCACTTTGGGTTGGCTCAACGATCAAGCCGGCAATCTGTGTGTCCAATAAGCGTTCCAGGCTGCGCCGCTCATTTTCCCGTTGATTATGGGTATTGCTGACGATCAAAGAATACCCATGCGCGGAAACGATTCGGTCAATTCCGCTAATGATATTAGGAAAGATATAGTCAACCAGATGCGTCGTCACCAAGCCAATCATTTTATTGTTGGCCTTAGGCGGCTGCTGACTGTCCTGCCAATCATCAACATACATGCCGCCACCTTGGATCCGGTAAACGTAATGCGCGTTCTGCAGCTCGCTGATTGCCCGTCTGACCGTATAGCGGCTTACGCCAAACGTTTCCATCAGGTTTGATTCCGTGGGCAGCTTGTCGCCAACTTGATACTTGCCGGACTCAATTTCTTTTTGAATTGCTTTTCTGATAATTTCGTACTTGATTTCTGCCATATGTACACCCTTGCTCTTCTGTTTTTGTTAGCTTCTATTTTACGCTCTTTTTGTCCATTTTCTATGCTAAACGATAAATAAAAATCCTGTCAAAACGCGCTGCTATGACGCAATTTTGACGGGATTTTTCAATCAATTGAACTGATTAATTAGTTTTCGTGCTTAGCGTGATCCTTGGAGTGGGCGCTGTTTTGGCCGTAGTAGGCGTTAGCACCGTGCTTGCGGTAGTAGTGCTTGTCCAATAGATACTGCGGCAATTCCAAGTTTTGGCGCGTCAACTGCATAGCGTGGTAGTCTTCTTCAGCGACGACTTCCAGCACCTTGGCATTGTAAACGGCCTTGGCTGGCGTTGGACCCCAGGTAAATGGACCGTGTTGAGAAACCAGAGCGGCCGGCGTTGCTTCATAGTCTAAACCACGTTCTTCAAAGGTCCGCACGATCGTCTTACCCGTGTTGCCTTCGTAGTCTTCTTCAATTTCTTCTTTGGTCAGGGCATCAGCGGCTGGCACGTCGGTATAGAAAGTATCGGCATGCGTCGTGTTCAGTGCTGGGACGTCCATGTTGGCTGCCGCAAACGAAACGGCCCATGGAGAGTGGGTGTGCACGATCCCACCAATCTTTGGGAAATGGTTGTACAGGTAAGTGTGCGTTGGCGTGTCAGATGATGGGTTCATGTCGCCTTCTACGACCTCGCCTTTTAAGTTGACGACAACCATGTCTTCTGGTTTCAGCTCATCGTATGGCACTCCAGATGGCTTGATGACGTACAGTCCTTTTTCACGATCGATTCCCGAAACATTGCCCCACGTAAACGAAACTAATCCCAGCTTAGGCAGCTGCATGTTGGCTTCGTAGACTTCCTGTTTTAATTCTTCGAGCATGTTTAGATCCTCCCATTTAATCCATTAATCCAATTTCATAGCTTCGCCAGCTGCTTTTTCAGCCGGCATTGCCTGCTTGTAGTTGTCGATAAACTTCTCGTAGCCCTTAACGCTTTCTGGTTCTGGTGACAGCGTGGCAATTTCTTGGTTGGCAAAGACCTCATCATCAAGATAGTCCGCCAGCTTTTTACCATGACTGTCAGCAGCATACAGTGCCAATACCGCCATGCCCCATGGACCACCTTCACCAGCATTGCTCATGACGCTGATTGGTGTATTCAATGCATCGGCCAGCGCTTGTTGAGCAACGACTGGAGTCTTGAACAGTCCACCTTGTGCGATCAAAACATCAGTACGAATGTGTTCTTCACGCAGCAAAATATCCATCCCGATCTTTAATGGCGCAAAAGCAGAGTAGAGCTGAACCTTAAACAAGTTGGCCAGGTTAAAGCGACTGTTTGGCTTGCGAACCAGCATTGGCCGGCCTTCATTGACGCGGGTAATGTTTTCACCAGACAGGTAGCTAAAGTTAACCAGCCCACCCCCATCTTGTTCACCACGTAGCGAGGCATCAAACAGCTTTTCATATAATTCGTTTGGTGACAGGGTCACACCTAAAATTCGGGCAAACTGATTAAAGACCGCTGCCCAAGCATTGATGTCAGACGAGCAGTTGTTGGTGTGAACCATAGCTACGGGTGCTCCATCCGGTGTGGTTACCATATCGATATCACGGTGAACCTGACTGAGTTTTTGATCCAGAACAACCATCGAAAATGCGGAAGTGCCTGCTGAAATATTGCCAATACGCTTCCGAACGGCATTGGTAGCAACCATTCCAGTTCCCGCGTCGCCCTCACTTGGTGCCAAAAGCGAACCTGGCTGCAGCAGGCCGCTTGGATCCAGCTTCTTGGCCCCAGCTGCCGTTAAATGGCCGGCTGTTTGTCCAGCAACCAGAACTTTTGGCAAAAGATCCTTGATATTCCAGTCGTACTGCTTAACTTCCGGCAAAGCGGCAAACTTTTCCAGCATCACGGCATCATAATCATGCGTAGCCTCATCAATTGGGAACATCCCAGAAGCATCACCGATTCCAGTCGTTTTTTCACCAGTCAATTGCCAGGTGACATAGCCATCCAGAGTCGTAATAAAGCTGATGTCTTTGACGTGTTCTTCATGATTTAAGATGGCCTGGTACAGGTGGGCAATGCTCCAGCGTTCTGGAATATTAAAATCAAACAGTTCCGTCAGCTTGGCTGCCGCTTGGCCGGTAATGTTGTTGCGCCAGGTTCTAAATGGGACCAACAGCTGATCTTCCTTGTTAAATGGCATATAGCCGTGCATCATGGCACTGATGCCAATTGCACCGATTTTAGTCAGCGTTAAACCATATTTTTCATTAACTTCAGTGGCCATCTTGGCGTAACTGGTTTGAATTCCTTCCCAAACCTTTTCCATTGGGTAGGTCCAGATATGATGATCCAATTCGTTTTCCCAGACATAGTCCCCACTGGCAACCGTTTGAAAATCATCCGTAACCAAGACCGCTTTGATTCGGGTTGATCCCAATTCAATCCCCAATGCGGTCTGAGCGTTTTCAATCTTTGACTTAATTTGCACTTGATCCATTGTCAGGCCCTCCTGATTTATTTGTTATGGATTGATCTTAGATAACGATTACATTTTAATATTTTTGTCCGTATAAATCAACCAGACGATTCAATAAATAAAAGAGTCGTCATGAAAAGATGGATCATGACGGCCCTTTTGAGAGAGTAAACGTCTGGAAGCAAGCTATTATTTAACGGAGCGAATCATTTGAATGAAGATGCAGGCCAAAACGGCAAAAGCAATCGCCACTGGGAAAACCAGGTTATAGCCCGCCATGCCAACCAGCGCACTGGTAACGATCGGACCGGCCGTCTGACCAAGCGTCGTGGCAATGTTTAAGATTCCAAGGTCCTTGCCGGCTTCTTCCTTGTTTGGCAAAACGTCAACGTTTAGGGCTTGATCAACGGCACCATAAACGGCATAGCCCAGCCCGGCAAAACCGGCGAACAGAATCATGGAAAACGAGGTCTTCATGACCCAAGGCAGCAAGTAGCCGATTGCCAGCAGCAGCGAGGCAATGTTGACTGGGATCTTGCGCCGGCCCAGTTTGTCTGAGATCGCGCCCGAAGTCAAAGAGCCAACCAGCGCAACGACCATCGTGACTACGGACATGATGGAAATCGTGGCGGCCGCGGTCGTCTTGCTTTGGCCAATGTAGCTTTCCAGAATGTAGAGCTGGTAGTTTAAGATCATGTAGTAGCTGAAGATCAGCAGCGTCCGTCCGGTAAAGGCCAGCCAAAAATCACGCGCGTTGTGCATTGGTGGGCGGAATGAGGCCAAGAACTCCTTAAAACCGCCCTCGACTGGTGGCAAGTCTTTAGAGGATTTTTCCCGTGGCCAGACAACGATCGTGGCGATCCCCGCCAGGCCCATCAAGATGCCGGCGACTGCAAAGCCGGGAATCTGGATCGTAATGAACTTGGCCCCGATCAGCGTCCCTAATGAAGAACCAACCGTCGTCCCCGCCGAGTTGAACGCCGACATCGTGGCCCGCATGTCGTCCGGCACCCGGTCAGACAGTGTCGCGATCACTGGTGCCAGCATCATGTTCAAGCCAAACATGCAGACACAGTAGATGATTCCGATCAGCCAGGCATTGTCAACGACCCCGATCAAAAACAGGGTCACGCCGGCTAAGATGGCGCCCCAAAAGATCCAAGGCGTCCGGCGGCCAAAGCGGGAACGCGTCCGGTCAGACAGGTTCCCGAACAGCAGGTTGGCGACCAAAGAGGCAATGGCTGTCGCCGCGTTGACGTAGCCAAAGATGGTCGTTGAGGCAGCCTCACCGGCAATATCGCGCAGGTGCTGGGGCAACAAGACGGCGGAGACGATTGCCAGCCCGGTCATCCAAAGAATGGCACAGATAAAGAAGCCGGCCGTAAAGCGGATCCGCCCGCTTTTGTTTAATTTGATTTCTGGCTTTTTAGCAGTATCCATAGTTATCATCCTCTTTTCATGATCTTAACTTCCCACGGTGCCATTTCGACTTTTTGTTCAGCCGATACTGAAGCATCAGCCAACAGTTCAGTGGCCGCAAACGGCATTATGAATGCTTGCTTTTCATCTGAATAATTAAAAATAAAATCAATTTTTTCAGCCTGCTCATTAGTACCACTCTTAACAATCAGTGGGAATTGAGCATGATAGCTGTCAGCCAGCCCCAATACATCAACAATATGCTCAACTAAGCGTGCAACGACCTCCTCATTTGGCCAGCATCCCAGATACCAGGTCATCCCTTTGCCAAACGTGTTTTCAGTAATTGCCGCGTATGACTTCCAATGGCGATCATAAGTAGCTAAAACCTTCGCGCCATCAGTTTCCAAAAGCTCAGCCCAGTTGCTGATCTGATTGTCAACGTCTTTAAAAATGCCGGAATTGTCAGCCAATCCCTCACCATTAGGATCGACAAACATTTCATAATGAGCCCCTACCGCTTTGCTGATGATCCCTGGCTGACGAGTCGTTCTAACCTTGACATGCTCGTTGGCAACACCGTCTTTAAACGTGTAGAGGACGTGACCGCCATTTTCAACATAGTCATTCAGTTTCTGTAAGAAGTCATCAGTTGCCGTATAGAGCATTGGCACGACCAATAGATCATACTTAGCCGGATCAATCAGTTCGGGATTCAAAACGCCGGTAGCGATATTTTGACGATAGAAAGCATCGTACAAACGACGGAAAACATCATTATATTTAGCGTCCTCGCCAATACCAAATTCCATCCATGGTCCGGAAGTTGCTGTCAGACTGGCATTATCAACGACAAAAGCAACCTTGGCCGCGTGTTTGAGATTGACCAGATCAGCTGACAGCTTTTGAAAGGCTGCTCCAACCTTTTGGGCCTCGTTATAGACTGGATTAGGCTGGAAATCATGACTCAAAAGGCCCTTCCAGTAAGTCTCAAACGAATTATGGATTGAATGCCAGTGCCAGTATTCAACCATGTTGGCGCCGTTGGCAACATGCGAAAAGGCTAATTGGAAAAGCTGGCCTGGATATGGCGTCCAAGTCTTAAATGCCTGTGCCTGCGTTTCTAAGACCAGATAGTTCTGCTGCTTGATTGAACGGGCAATATCACCAGCAAACGAAATCTCTGCCCCCGTCAACTGACGCTGCGAAGGATGGTAGACGTCAATCCCTACTACGTCTAAAGGCTTGGCAGCTGCGAAATGATCAACATCAGGCTGTACCCCATATGAATAGCCACGCCATTCAAAATCAAAATTGTGAGTAACAAATTGGTCATCATGCGTATATTCACGTACGATTGCCGTCTGCCATGCCAGATAATCGGTCACCAGCTGGCGTTGGTACTTGGCAAATTCGCCTGCCAGACTACCATTGATCGTTCCATTAACATTTGGAAAGTCTTCCCAGGCATTAATACGATTTGACCAGTAATCCAAGCCAAATTCAGCGTTCAAAGCATCCAGATCGCCATTAAATTCTTGCTTTAGATAATCGACAAACCCAGCCTGCACGTTACGGCTGGAAGTCCCATAATGTTTGGTCTCATTGTCGACTTGATAACCGATCACATTATCGTATTCGCGCGTCACCAGCATCATCTGTCGAATGATCCGCTCCGCATAAAAACGAAAAGTCGGATTAGTAATGTCCATAATCTGGCGAGCACCATATGGCAGACGCTTTCCTTGCCGTTCAACCAATACATCCGGATATTCTTTGGCCAGCCAGGTTGGAAAAGCATAAGTTGGCGTCCCAACTATTACTTTCATGCCATTTTTATCCATTTTATCCAGAGTATAAATTAATTTACTAAAATCAAATTCACCATCATGCGGCTCATAGGTGCTCCAGGTGCTTTCACCAATACGAACCACGTTGATCCCAGCTGCCTTCATCATTTCAATGTCTTGATCAATGCGATCATACGGGAGATATTCGAAATAATAGGCAACTCCATATAACAATTGTTTCATTTTTGCATCCCTTTCTGCTACAATTTGGTAATCGATTTCCTAAAGCTGATGTTTATATTATGAAAGCGCTGACTAAAATAACGAAGGGCTTTTATTACGAAAAAATGTCCCTTTCCCACGAAAGATCATTTATACGGATAAATTGTTCATTTTCGAGGTAAGACCAATGCAAAAATATCAATCAAAAATTCTGCAAAATGCAATTCGCCTGCCAGCCATCAACTGGAATCTTTCTTTTTTTGGCGGCCACTACCAACATGTCAATGCTGGCTGGCACGTTGGCACCGAACAGCATCTGGCTTTTGAGGTGATTCAGATTCTTTATGGTCAGGAGCGCGTCAACCTGCACCGCAAATCCTATCTGCTGACGGCTGGCGATATTCTAATCATCCCGCCCAACATGGCCCACGATATTACCTGTGTTGAAGAGATGGACTATTTCAACTTTCACTTCGATCTGGATGATGCCAGCTTCATTCGACTGTTAATCGAAAATGGCCTGATCTATTATCCAAACGCCACTCAGCAAAATATGGCCCTGCAGCCCAGCCTGCAAGCACTAAATCAGTTGGTGGACCCAGCCATGGACTATACGTTTGAAAGCAAGCTCTTGATTCAACGCTACCTCACAAACTTTTTGGTCGCCTTGATTCATCAGACGAGCACGCATTCATCAGCTTATAACCTAAACCAGCTGTCTTATGCCTCATCGATTGCCAGTGAGGTCAAAGAACAGCTTGAACTGCAGATTCACGTTTATCTGACTGAAGGCATGGATCCGCGCGAAGTAGGCCGGCTGACGATTGAGCAGATTATCAGCACGCTGCAGATTAGTCCCAGCTATGGCTTTGAATTATTCAAAAATGTTTATGGCGAATCGCCGCGAGCCTATCTTTCTAAGCTCAAATTACAAAAAGCCCAGCAGTTGCTGATGATGCCTAAGCTTTCAATCGGTGAAATCAGTACGGCGCTGGGTTACCAGGAAGCATCCCATTTTTCTCGACAATTCAAGCGTTGGTGTGGTCAAACGCCAATGCAGTACCGCCAGACGGCTAAGAAGCATTCCCAAGAACAAGCCAAATAAAAAGGATCGCGAAATTCGCGATCCTTTTTATTGATATTTAATTAACTAATCTAGTTCATTTAATTTTTGCAGCAGCTCGTGAACCGTTTCAGCATCAACATCCGCCATCGTTAATGAACGCAAGGGAATATTAGCAAAAACCGGTGCCAATTCAGGCGACATAAACTTATCAAAAGTAGCTGTCAGACCCATTTCAGCAATGATCTGCTTGATTCGTTCATCAGCGTTTTCCATCAGTTCGCCAACATAGGTTTCTCCAGTAATCTTACCAAGCGGGTTCGTCCCAATCGTCAGCTCAAACTCTTGCCGCAGTCGAATATCACGCGACGAGCTGCCGACTAAAATCTCATATTGACCATTATCGGCTTCCCAGGCTTCAGTTTCAGAGTTATACCAGGCAAACGCGCGCCGCGAGAGCTTAAGGGTCAGATGCTTGGTCTCCCCCGGCTGCAGCTCAACTTTAACAAAATCGCGCAGTTCATCAATTGGCATAATCGTCTGGCTGGCGTGATTAGCCACGTAAATCTGAGCGACTTCCTTGCCCGCTTGACTGCCTGCATTCTCTAAATCAAAGCTGACCGTAACGTCATCACTGTTTTCCCTGATCGTCAGGTTTTGATAGGCAAACGTCGTGTAGCTCAAGCCGTGGCCAAATGGGAAGCGTACAGCCAGCTGCTTGGCATCGTAGTAGCGGTAACCCATCAAAATTCCTTCACGATAGACTTCATGTCTGCGATCCTTGCCAAAGGTCGGATAGGTTGGATTGTCAGCCAATCGCTTAGGGAACGTTTCGGAAAGCTTGCCTGAAGGATTGACTTGACCAGACAAAACATCCCAGGTAGCTTCACCGACTGCCTCCCCAGCCAGATAAGTCTCAACAATGGCTGGCGTCTTTGGTTCCCAAGGCATCTCAACCGCTGAACCGTTTTGAAGGACTACAACCACGTGCGGATTGACCGTCAGCAGCTGTTCGAGCAGTTTATTCTGGTTAGCTGGCAGACTAATGGAATGTTTGTCAAAGCCTTCTGATTCCATAGCTTCAGGGAAACCAGCAAAGAAGACCACTTGATCACTGTTTTTAGCTAGCGCCATTGCCTCAGCAGTCAATTGTTCATCTGGTTGATCACTATCCAAACGGTATCCTTGCGCGTAAACCGCATTTTCAGGCATGATCTCTTTAGGCGTTACTACACGATGGGCGTTGACATGTGAGCTGCCACCACCTTCAAAACGCGGCTTTTCGGCCAGCTCGCCAATTACTGCCAGTTTGGCGGAATCGCTCAATGGCAGCTCTTGTTTTTCGTTTTTCAACAAGACAATGCTGTCATCAGCCAGCTGGCGGGCAAACTCATGCTGAGCTTCCATATCATATGCTGGCGCTGACGTTTTTGGATAACCATAACGCTCAGCCATTTCTAAAACGCGCAGCGCAGAACGATTCAACGTTGACTCTTGAAGACGGCCCTCCTTAACGGCTCGAATGATTTCTTCTTTTGAGGCATCCCCTTTGCCTGGCATTTCCAGATCCAAGCCAGCCTTAACTGCTGCAATATGGTCAACAACGGCTCCCCAATCCGACATGGTCAGGCCTTGATAGCCCCATTCATCGCGCAGAATATTAGTCAAAAGGCGCTGGTTTTGCGATACTTGAACCCCATTCAGCTTATTGTAGGAACACATAATCGTAGCTGGGTGCGCTTGTTTCACGATTCGTTCGAACTGTGCCAGATAGATTTCACGCAGCGTTCGTTCATCAACATCCGACGAATTGGTAAAGCGCTGATCTTCACGGTTGTTGGTGGCAAAATGCTTAACGCTGACGCCAACGCCAGTGCTCTGAACCCCTTTGACATAGGCCGTTCCCATTCGACCGGCCAACAGCGGATCTTCAGAAAAATATTCAAAATTGCGGCCGGCTAATGGACTGCGCTTGATATTGACCCCAGGCCCCAGCAGCACGCCGATCTTTTCAGCACGGGCAGCCGTTCCCAACTGTTCACCCAGCTTTTCCAGCATCTGATCGTCAAATGAGCTGGCTGTCAATGCCGAACAAGGGAAACATACGGCTTCGATACCTTGATCCATGGCACTATGCACGTTCACCTGTTTACGCAAGCCAGAAGGACCATCCGTCATCAGCATGGGATCCATTCCTGAAACCTTGGCCGTAAACCAAAAATCCGTTCCAGAAACCAGGTCGGCGCGCTCTTCCAGCGTCAGGCCCTCAACAAAATTCAAGTCTACTTTTGTCATACTGCTACCTCATTTTCAAAAATATTTGCAACCGCTTTCTGATGCCATTATAATATTTTTCAAAATCTTCGCCTATCTAATCTTGCTAATTATTGTCTTAAATTGCGTTTATTGAGGTGGATCATGACCGAATCATTAAAATTTCTCCAAAACATGCAGGAAATTACTCAACTAGAAATCAATCAGCTAGATGCAGCCGGTCAACTTACCGATGTCTGGAACCGACCGGCAATTGTCAAGCTACCCAACTCATATCTGAAAAAATTGGCTGCTGCCGCTTTTGCACCTGGAATTTTTTTGCTGGCACCCAGTTCTGTGATTAGGGGCGCCTTGCTGGTTGACTCAAAACACCGGCTTTTGATCTGGCAAAATCTGCGCAGCTGTACTCAACATCATTTGGAGCAGGCCGGTAGCGCTATCTGGTTTGGGCTCAACCAACATTGGCCAAAAATTCATAAAACATTTGAAAACGAGCTGCCATTACCAGAGCATATTTTAGAAGACCATAACAGCTATGAGTTGGAAAAGCAGATGCTAAGCGCGGTTCGTGATGGTGACGACTTAAGCTATCAGCATTATTTCCGCCTTTTAACCAGCTCAGGTACCTTTGGTCAGGTTGCCAAGGATCGACTGCGCAATCAAAAAAATCTTTTAATCTGCCACATCACTTTGCTGACTAGACAGGCAATTGAAGGCGGCCTTGCTCCCAATGAGGCGTTTGCCCTTTCTGATCAGCTCTGCCAGCAGGTTGAAAGCCTCCAAACGATTGAGCAGCTAAACGCGCGACTGCAGGCAACCGGTCAGATCTTTATTCAGCGCATTCAAAAAACTCAGCAGACTCAAAATAGCCAAAAGGGCTTGCTGACGCAAAAAATCGAGACTGCCCTGCGTGATCACTGCGGCCAAAATTACTCTTTGGATGACCTGGCTCATGACCTACAGCGCGACAAATATTATCTGGCCCATCTTTATAAACAGGAAACCGGCCGGACGATCAATCAATATGAAAACTCATATCGGATCAGCCGTTTTAAATCCATGCTGCTCTGGACCGATCAGCCAATTACCGAAATTGCTGCCGTCCTTGGCTTTGCAACCCCCAACTACGCCTCGCGCTGCTTTAAAAAAATCGTTGGCATTGCACCGCAACAGTACCGCCAGCGCCATCAGCTGAATCTTTTGCACCAGTAAAAAATGCCTTGGGTTCATATCAGGCCTCAAGACATTTTGTATTAATTTATTCTGTTGCTTTTTCAGATGCCGCAACCAGTTCCTCAAGCGATTGACTGCCGAAGATCACCGGTCCGTCATTGATAATCGTAGCCGGTACGCTCATAATCTGCCGTTCCTTTCTTAAAGCTGGGAAGTGCTGCAGATCAATCATTGTTGCTGTAATACGCGGATTGAGCGAAGCCATCCGCTGACAAGCAGCCACGACATCCGGACAGAAGTGACACGTTAAAGAGACCCCAATCTTAATATCAGTCGATGGCAGCTTTTTGATTCGTTCAGCCAGCGCCGGTGCAACGCTTTGCCCTGGACCGCCCACGTTGTAGATGCCTAAAATCAATGACGTCAATTCATGACCGGTTGGTACGCCGGCATAGTGCAACCCAGTATCGATATCATCAACGACCAGACGCAGCTGAGGTGTGTAGACCAGGCTATCGGGTGCGGTGGCTTTTTGAATCTTGAGGTGATCATTGAGCTTTACCAGTTCACCAATAAAGCTGTCCATCTCTTGACTCAGTTCCGTATCGTCTTCCAAAAGCTGCAGCGTGACGTCTTTGGTCAGCCGGCTAAAGACGGCCTGCATCTGAGCAACCAGATCCGGCGTAAACCAGTCGCCAGTATGGTGAGCTACCGGCTGCTTACTTTCAACCTGTGAGGTCTGCCCAACCGTAGCTGCTTTGGGAACCTCTTTTTTGACATGAACCGGGATTCCCAACCGCTGTTTTTGTTCCGTCACGTATTTTTCCGCGCTGGTAGCTGCTACCGCCCCATCAGCCGCGGCCGTGATGATCTGACGCAGCTGCTTGACGATGACGTCGCCCGCCGCATAAACACCAGGCAGGTCGGTTGCCCCGTTTTGATCAACGTGAATATAGCCGCGTTCATCCAGATCAACGATACCCTTTAACCGCTCAGTAGCCGGCTGCGTGCCAACATAGATAAAGACGCCGAAGGTTTGATCACCATCGTCAACATGATAAACCGTTTCCTCACCGGTCTGATTGTTGACCATCGTCAGCGAGTTCAGGTATTGATCACCATCAACGCGCTTAACTTCGGTATGATACATCACGCTGACCTTAGGATTGTCTAGCGCCCGAGAAGCTGTTAGTGGTGCACATTTGAAATGATCACCCCGGACTAAAACCGTAACGTGCTTGGCAAATCGCGTCAGGTAGTCAGCTTCTTCAGCGGCCGAATAGCCACCACCAACGACAAATACCTGCAGTCCACTGAACAACTCACCATCACAGGTTGAACAATAGGCGATCCCCCGCCCACGAAACTCTGCTTCACCAGGGAAGCCAACCTTACGTGGACTGGCACCCATTGCCAAGATGACGCTGCGGGTTTGATAGACAGTACCACTCTTGCCAGTCAGCTTTTTGACGTCGCCTTTAAGCTCAAACTTGACGATATCGTCTTTTTGAATCGATACCCCGAAGTCAGCAGTCTGCTGCTGCATTTGATTCATCAACTTGGTACCGTCAATGGCCGCGTTGCCAGGATAGTTATAGACCGTCGAAGTCGTAGTAACCTGGCCGCCAACCGTATCTGCCTCCAAAATCAAGGTATCCAGCGTGGCACGACCAGCATAGATGCCAGCCGTCAAGCCTGCTGGGCCGGCACCAACGATAATTAAGTCATAAATATGTTCTGCAGCCATTTTTATCACCTGCAATCATTAAAGTTTGCCGACCAGATCCAGACTTGGCTTAATAGTATCTTGACCTGGCTTCCAGTTAGCTGGGCAGACCTGATCGCCGTGTTCACGAACAAATTGAGCCGCCTGCAGCGTCCGCAGAATCTCTTCAGCTGAGCGCCCAATGCCCATGTTATTGATCGTGTATGATTGAATCTTGCCATCTGGGTCAACAATAAAGACGCCCCGGTAGGCTTGACCTTCATCTTCGTTTAAAACATCAAACATGCGTGCCAGCTTGCCAGCCGGGTCAGCCAGCATGTGGTACTTGATCTTGCCGATTTTTTCAGATGCCTCCGCCCAGGCCTTGTGAACGAATTCTGTATCTTCAGAAACCGAGTAGATCTCGGCATTGGCCTGCTTGAAGGCTTCATAATTATCTTGCAGTGCCTCCAGTTCGGTTGGGCAGACAAATGAAAAGTCGGCTGGGTAGAAGAAGAAAATACTCCACTTGCCAAGAACGTCCTGCTTGGTTACATCCATCGTCTCGCCATCTTGATAGGCACGTACCTTAAAGTCCGCAATTTCTTGACCGATAAAGTTCATTATAATCCTCTCCTTTAGTTTAGAATGATTATTAACTACACCTATAATTTAACATTTTTACCACTCAATGTAAATCAAATTCATTTTTATTTTGTAAATGCTTTAATATTTTTGATTTACGGCAGATTGTAAAATTTAAGTTGAACATT
Source organism: Limosilactobacillus pulli (assembly GCF_947381555.1). NCBI lineage: Bacteria > Bacillati > Bacillota > Bacilli > Lactobacillales > Lactobacillaceae > Limosilactobacillus > Limosilactobacillus pulli. Next base: position 48 of record NZ_CANCWQ010000021.1, on the reverse strand, counting down.
TAAGTGGACAGAAAAACCCATAAAGGTCTTTAATGGTGTTGCTAAACT
>NZ_CANCWQ010000020.1:0-28127 GCF_947381555.1 Limosilactobacillus pulli | reverse complement strand
CTCCTTTTTTAGTCTACTTTGAGTCTAACCTTGTTAGGCTTTTTTTGTTAAATGTTACGAACTAGCAAATCGCGTAATACTTATAGATAGTAATTGACTTAGTAACTGCATCACTAAGAACCAAAGTGAGCGATTACAGCATTATAAGACTGACTATCTAACAACTATTGAGATATATTGTCCCTATGGCAACCTGGGGACATAAAAGGCATTGGTAATTAGATGATCACTGCTCAAGCGACTGTGGCTGTTTGAGTAAATCGTCCGTATCTATGCAAATTATGGTTCAAACACTCAATATTGGGGTGTCTGCTCACAAGCCATCGACTTTAGCCGATGGTGGTTGACATACTTAAGTTTTGGCTAAGGACGCACTTTTAGGCAATCAATCAAGGTATAATATCAGATGTAAATAATCAGAAAGGCGGTTTGCTAAAGATGAACAAACCAATTAAAATGCTGGCCGGCTTGATGCTGGCAGTAACGCTTGCTGGTGTGGCCACGATGGCGGCTCCAGCAGTCGTATCCGCTGACACGGCGACCGAGCAGTCAAGCTCGTCATCTTCTACGGCAACGCACACCTTGAGTAATTCCTACGTGGTTTATGGTGCCGGTGCACCTCAAAGCGTTTATGATCAGTTAAACTCTGTGATGGGCGTTGACTCATCATTTAAAAAACTGACGGCCACGGCCAGCGACTATGCTAAATATATCGGCAATGGTACGACGACCGATGCCGCGATGATCAGTTCGGTGGCAATTGCACCAACTGATCCGGGCAGTGGGGTCAAGGTCAATATTAAGAAATACGATGGCCAAAGCAATATTACCGAGGTTACGGCTCAGCAATACGCGATGGTTGCGCAAATGGCTGGGGTAACCGACATTACGATTGTCGTTACTGCTAATCGGGCCGTCTCTGGTGAATCGGCTCTGACAGGGGTCTACAAGGCTTTTGAAGCTGATGGTCATCAATTAAACAGTCAAAATACGGCAGCTGCTAACTCCGTGCTGGATGCAACTCAGTCGGCCATTGATGCCAACAAGGATGATTCGTCTTATCCAGGCAAGCTGATGGCTGCAGTCGGTGATACATCCAAGCAGATTGCCCAGCAAAAACAAAGCAGCGGCGAGCTGGCAACCAAGGCAGATATTCAGGAAATGCTGAATAAGGCGCTGGAAAAACGCGGAATTGCCGATCAGACGACAACGACGCAGCAAGAAAAGATTGCCAGCGCGCTGGTCAACTTCCAAAACTCGCCGATTTCTTCCAGCAAGACTTATATCAATAATGTAAGCAATACCATTAATAACGTTAAGAACTCAACCGGTAACTTGATGAACAAGGCGAAGAACTGGGCTAACAGTGAAGCCGGCAAGGAGACCGTTAAGCAGGCCCAAAGCTGGCTTACCAGGTTTATTAATTGGATTAAGAGTTGGTTCTAAACTTAATTTAATTAAGTAAACCGTTCATGAAACTTTCATGAACGGTTTTTTTACTGAAAAAAAGCATTTTTCCGGAAGAATTTATGCAAAAATGTTAGAATGTTTTTTATTGTGATTTGAAATAATTAATAGATGGGATCTTTATTATGAGTAAACAAAAAAATGTCGTTAAAGGAATGATGTGGGCAGGAACCGCCTCCATCAGCTGGGGTGTCTCCGGTACGGTTCTGCAGCTGATCTCGCAAAATCTTGCCATTCCAGCACATTGGATGCTTTCGATGCGAACCTCGGCAGCCGGGATCATTTTGCTGGTTATCAGCGCCATTCTTTATCGTGGTAAGATTTTTAACGTCTTTAAGTCTTGGCCATCAGTAATTTCGCTGTTTAGCTATGCGATCTTTGGCTTGATGGCTAACCTTTATACGTTTTATTACTCCGTCCAAACGGGGAATGCGTCAATGGCAACCATCCTGCAGTATCTGTCACCGTTATTTATTGTTTTTGGTGGTTGGATCTTCCAGCGTGCCCGACCATTAAAAAGCGACTTACTGTCGTTTGTTATTGCCATGGCGGGCGTCTTTTTATGTCTGACCAAAGGGAATTTTGGTCACTTAGCCATTCCGATGAACTCGTTTTTATGGGGACTGGGCTCTGGCATCACGGCAGCCTTTTACGTTGTATTGCCGCAAAAAGCAGCTGAGGAGAATTCACCACTGATTGTTCTAGGATGGGGAACCGCTATTGCCGGCTTATTGTTTAATCTGTATCAGCCGTTTTGGGTTAACCCGCCACACGTTACCGTGACGCTGGTGGCTTCGGTTTCAACGGTCGTCTTGTTTGGGACGATCATTCCATTTGGGATGCTGATGCATGCAACCAAGTTTGCGCCATCAGATGTGGTTAGCATCATGGATGCGCTTCAGCCAATTGTAACTGCCATTTTAAGCGTAATCTTCTTTAAAGAATGGATGAACTGGATTGAGATTGCCGGCATCGTCTTGGTGATCTTGGCCATCTACATTTTGCAAAATGGTCGGCGCAAGGGGCACATTGAAAAAGACTATGATCTGCATTATTAGCAATAAAAAAGGCGATCAGCTCGCAATGAAGCTGATCGCCTTTTAGTTTGTTCAGAAGTTAAATATTACTGTCCAGTGGCAGCTGGCTGTTGAGCCGGCTGTTGCTGCTGGGAAGCAGAGCTTGATGCTGCCGGTGCTGAGCTGGCCGAGCTGGCGGCGCTAGAGGAGCTGGCACTAGCAGAACTTGAAGAACTCGAGCTGGCACTAGAAGAACTAGAACTTGAGCTGGAACTTGATGATGAGCTGGAGCTAGAACTTGAGCTTGCCGAAGAGCTGGAGCTGGATGACAAGGCCGAGCTGCTGGTTACGCCTAGAGCCCATTTAGAATCTTTAATAACCAGCTGACGAGTACCGTTTACCGTAACGGCTTCAACCGTGCTTGGCATTGACCAGTTGGTGGCGTGATTCTTACTGTCAAGATACTGCATCAGATTCTTGTAGAGCAGCTGGGCCGTGTTTTGGTAGGCTTTGGTAATCCCGCTGCCGGCCTGCATTGGGTGATCATAGCCAGTCCAGATTGCAATTGAGTAGTTCTTAGTGTAGCCGGCCATCCATGAGTCCATTTCACCATCAGGATGGCTAGTGGTTGGGTAGTCCGTCGAACCGGTCTTGCCGGCTTGGTAGACGCCAGAAAGGTTAGCCTTAGTGGCACTCCCTTGACCGGTAAAGACGCCTTTGAGCATGTCAGTGATCATGTAGGCGGTCGCTTTGCTCATAGCCCACTTGCCGCTTGGCGAGTAGGTAATGGTATTACCATCCTGCGTAGTGATTGAGTTGATGTAGTATGGCTTATAGTAGGTACCGCCGTTGGCAAAGGCCGCGTAGGCAGCAGCGATCTGCAGTGGCGATACATAGATGCCAATCCCGTTTTGCAGCGTGTAGGCTTTGGATTGCGAAATACCCACGCCTTTGAGGAACTTGGTAGCTCGCGAGATGCCGACCGTTTGCAGTGTTCGAATGGCAGGAACGTTTCTGGATTGAACCAGAGCCTCGCGCATTGTCATCGTACCCTTGTATTGATTGTCAAAGTCGTGCAGAACCTTGTTGGTACCAGGGTAGACAAACTTGGTATCTTCGACGGACTTATAGGTTGGCCACTTGAGATATTGGATAGCTGGACCGTAGTCCATCAAAGGCTTCACAGTCGAACCAGAGGAACGGTCAGTCTGAACGGCACGGTTAAGGCCGTAGACGACGTTGCCGGTCTTGCGGCCCCCCAGCATTGCGATGATCTGACCATTGTTTGGATCAACGACGGCAACCCCAGTCTGCATCTTGTCGCTTTGGAAGGCTACCGAGTTGTTAGCGGCATTGTACAGGTGCTTTTGGGCGCTCAAGTCAAGATTGGTGTGCACCTTTAAGCCGTCCGTGTAAGGGTTGTATCCCTTAGCCTCCAGCTGCGACAGAACTTCCTTGACATAGGAATCAACTACTTTTTCCTTGACCTGGACGGAATTATCGGACGTGTTGCCATGATCAGGGTCAAGACCGTCTTTGATGCTGACCTTTTTGGCAGCCGTGGCTTGGCTTTGTGAAATGTACTTGCTGCGCACCATTGCATCCAGCACCTGATTGCGTCGTTGCGTTGCGTACTTGGTATTGCCGGTTGTTGGGTTGTAGTAGGTTGGCGACTGTGGAATCCCCGCCAGCATTGCCAGCTGTGCCAAACTAAGTTCATTTAGATCCTTGCCATAATAGTATTGAGCAGCCGTCTTCATACCATAGACCCCATTGCCCATGTAGACTTTATTGATATAAAAGCCTAGGATCTGGGACTTGGAGAAATGGCGCTCAACGTTAATGGCCAGCCACGCTTCTTGGGCCTTGCGCTTTAGCGTCCGATCGGCATCTGAAGTTGAGAATACCGAAAGCTTGACCAACTGCTGGGTTAAGGTACTCCCACCTTGCATGCCGCTTGAACGATGGGTTATATCAGCTACGGCAGCCCCCATGATGCGGACTGGATCGACCCCATGGTGCTTGTAGAAGCGACGGTCTTCAATCGCGACGACCGCGTTCTTTAAAGTGCTGGGGATCTCACTGCTGGAGGCATATTCACGCTTTTGTGCACCTAAGCGTGAGATGACGTTGTTGTTGGCATCATAAATCGTGGTGGTAGTCTGACTGGCCAGTTCACTGCGACTGATCTTGGGCGCGCTGGATGCATAATAGAAGAATACGCATGCCCCAGCAACGACCGCGAGAACGAACAGTCCTAAAATCCACAGCAGCACGCGCTTGACGATGCTGCCGCGACCAGCCTTTTTCTTGCCGGGTCGCTGACTGGCACGACTCGGCCTTGCTTGGTTGTTCATTGCTTACTCCTTTAAAATTATTGCTTCTTGGCGGCAATCAGCTGATCAACTGCAGCCAGGTAATGCAGCCGTGGCTTTAGACCATACTGGACAGGATAGCCGTCTTGAATAATAGCGGTCAAGGGAATGGATTTGCGCCCACCATGCAGCTGCTTTTGCCAATGCTTAAACAGGCTGGTAGCGGGCAATACATACATTTGATCGAGTTCGACGAATCTGATCAAAGCAAAGCAGATTCCACCTTGATCAACGCACTCATGCATGTGACGAATTTGGTGCTCATGAAAGTTCTTTAAAGGAAAAGAAGTTTTATTGCGGGTTTCCTTGGCGTCAAAATCAATGTACCATCCTTTATAGATACCATTGTAGTCGGTCGTTGAAGGCTGCTTGAAGTAGGCTTCTCTGATAACGGCCGCGCTCCGCTTGGGATAGTCGACCTTAACCAGCTGGACTGGTGTCGGCTTTTTATGAATCACGGCAATATGGTTTGCCAGGTAATACTGATTGCTGGCATTGATTTCAGCTTCCAATGACATCCCACGCTGAGCATAGGTCGAATGCAGTGCAACGGATCGATGCTGCGTTCGTTCGTGAACAGCGAGCGGCTTTTGACCACTTGGATAATGAATGCTCATCAGTTTTTCCTCCCTTAACTAGGTGTTATTATACCAGAGTACGAAAAAAACCGGTTAAATCCATTCAAAAAATTAGAAAGGGGTATCAATTTTGTAATGAAAAGATTATGGACGACAGGCTATCGTGCATATGAGCTTGGTGTTTTTGACGAGCAAAAGGATCCCAAGGTAGCTGTGATCAAAGCGGTCCTACAAAAAGAGCTGCGTAGGCAACTTGAGAATACGACCGAAGAATTTTGGCTGATTACTGGACCGCAGATGGGAGTTGAACGTTGGAGCATCGAAAGCGCACTGATGTTGCAAAGCGATTTTCCCCAGTTAAAAATTGCCTTGATGGAACCTTACGCCGATTTTTCAATTCGCTGGAACGAAAATAATCAGGCTAGATTGGCAGCTGTCAAGTCGCAGGTTGATTTTGTCGGCAAGGTTAGCAAAAAAAAGTATGAATCACCTGAGCAATTGCGTGCGTACCAGAATTTTATGCTTTATTATACAGACAGTGCCCTATTGATCTATGACCCCGAGCGTGAGGGAAAAACGGTTTGGGACTGGCGCGCGATCAATCGCTACCGGGAACAAAACAAAGACTATGCATTGCGAATGATTGACTTTGATGAGCTGCAGGAAGCCGCTGAAGAATACAGTGAACGACTGCGCGAGAACAGTGAAGCATAAAAAGCAAAATTGGCTCTTGAAAAATTTTTTGAGTTTGGTAGAATTAATTAATGTGTTACGGATTAATTAAGCAATGAGGTGTTTAAGTTGGATGGCATTAAGTTTACCCCGCAGGATATCCTGCAAAAACAGTTCAAAGAAAAGAGCATCGGTAAAGGCTACGACGTTTCCGATGTTGATTCTTTCCTCGATGATGTTATCAAGGACTACGACACTTTTAATAAAGAAATCGCACGTCTTCAAGATGAAAACGATCGTCTGAAGGCTAAGGTCGATGAGCTTAACCGTCAAGTGGAGGTTGGTTCGTCCATGCCACGTTCGGCAAGCTCACAGCCCGTTTCAAATGCAACCAACATGGACATCTTGAAGCGGCTTTCGAATCTGGAACGGCGGGTGTTTGGTTCTCAATTGAACAGCAACGACCGTGATGATTCTCATTTGCTCTAGTCCGCAAATAAAATTGATTTAAATAATGCAGGTCTTGGGCGATCGGGCATGATCATGCATCATGTCAGGAAGGTCCATGCTCGCACAGACTGAGATGTCTGTAGTGTTTGTGCTCGCTGAAAAAATAAGGCGGGGCACCGATCTGATCGGTGACGGCGGGAAAACCGGCTAAGGCGTAAGCTATGCCCCAGTATCCCTGAAAAGTGCCACAGTGACGAAGCAGTATTGGAAACAGTGCTGGTGGAACGCGGTAAACCCCTCAAGCGGTAAACCCAAACTACGGTAGGGGAGCTTTGGATAGCGAATTGAAGCGATTCCAGGGGAGAGTTTTTACTCTGAGATAGATGATTGCCTCGACGTTGTTATGACCTGGTGACAATGTTACGACAAAACATGGCCTACAGAGATTTGCATTACAGGTGCCCGAGTTATGCTCGGGTTTTTTTATTACTATTGAATGCAACCGCTTTCAAAAAACGCTGATAGTTCCTGCGGCTGTGTTTTGATAGGCTGAGTTGAAAAACGAGACTGCCCATGCTTATTTGCAATGATTGATCAGGTGATGGTTTGTCTTGATAATGATCAAAAGCTGAGCAAGCGACCGGTTTTTAATTGATCACACCCAAGCTTGAATTATGGAGCGATGTATTTTTATAAATGGAACGAACCAAATTGATTAAAAAGCCTTAATTTAATATGAACGATAAAAAAACAGCGATTGTTAAAATTACAATTAGCCGAACACATATTGACAAGAAAAACACTTTTTTGAAACAATTCGCTAAATTTGTATTAGATATATTAATAATATGCTACAGATTTAACTAAGTTCGTGTTGTTGAAAGCGCTAAGTAGATTTATACTTTAATTGTAAAAGCAGTAAACGAAATTTCATTTTTGAAAAGGGTCATTAATTAATTCTTTCTAATAATTAATAAAAATTGCTTTTTGCTAATAAATTGGCTGTTTTATGCACGAAACTTACATTTAGCTTTATAAAGGGATGATCAAATGCTGAGTGAAAAGGATTTGTCAGCCTCGCTGCAGGCTTTTTCTGATGGCTCCAACTATCGGGCTCAAGATATCTTGGGCGTCCATCACGAGAAGCGACCGGAAGGCGAGGGATTCGTTTTTCGGGTCTGGGCACCGCATGCTCAGCAGGTTTGGCTGGTCGGTGATTTTAATGGGTGGGATGAGCATTCAATGCCAATGCAAAAAGATCGATTCGGAATTTGGAGTCTTTTTACCAGTGAGGCTAAAGCCGGACAGCTTTATAAGTTTAACGTCAAGCAGAGTACGGGACGCGAGATTATGAAGATTGATCCGTTTGCGGTCTGTTTTGAAAGACGACCAGGTGTCGCGGCCCGGATCATCGATTTTCCTGATCGCAAGTGGAAAGACGGCTTGTGGCGTGGCCGTCAAAAACGCGAACATCATTTCAATCGGCCGCTTAACATTTATGAGGTCCATGCCGGTTCATGGCGTTTTCATGAAGATGGCACGCCATATGATTTTAGTGATCTGACGCGTGAGCTGATTCCTTATCTGAAAAAAATGCACTACAGTCACGTTGAGTTTATGCCATTGATGGAACATCCGCTGCCAGCATCGTGGGGTTATCAGATTATCGGCTTTTATGCGCTTTGCTCCAGTTATGGTACGCCAGAACAGTTTCAAGAATTTGTAGAGAGCTGTCATCAGGCCAACATTGGCGTTATTGTTGACTGGGTACCAGGACATTTCAACATCAATGATGATGCCCTTGCCTACTATGACGGCACGCCAACTTTTGAATATGAAGACAATGATCGAGCTAAAAATATTGGCTGGGGTGCTTTGAACTTTGACCTGGGCAAGCCACAGGTACAGTCATTTTTGATCTCCAGCGCGCTGTTTTGGCTGAATGCCTATCATGTTGATGGAATCAGGGCCGACGCCATCTCAAGCATTATTTATCTTGATTATGACTTTGGTCCTTGGAAGCCTAACAAATATGGTGATACGCGTAACTTGGAGGGCTACGACTTTTTACACAAGGCTACCAGAGCCATCAAGCTGGAACATCCAGAATCACTTTGGATTGCCGAAGAAAGCTCGGCCGGTGTCCAGGTTACGGGCCGAATAGAAGACGGTGCACTTGGATTTGACTATAAGTGGAACATGGGGTGGATGAACGACACACTGGACTTTTACAGTGAGGATCCGATTTATCGCAGCTACGATTTTCATAAGCTGACCTTCTCATTTATGTATAGGTTGGCCGAAAACTTTATTTTGCCACTGTCACATGATGAGGTCGTGCATGGCAAGCGCAGTCTGATGAACAAGATGTGGGGCGATCGTTACAAACAGTTCGCCCAGTTGCGCAATCTGTATGTATGGCAGATGACGCACCCAGGCAAGAAGCTGCTGTTTATGGGCGGCGAATTTGGCCAGTATCTGGAATGGAAGTTTGACGCACCACTGGAATGGGTTGATCTTGATGATCCGTTGAACCAGACAATGCAGCACTTTACCGCGACACTGAACGGTTTGTATCATGATAATCCATCGCTTTGGGAACTGGATACCAAAGATGAAGGATTAGAGATTATTGATGCCGACAACAAAGATCAGACGGTCTTGAGCTATATTCGTCATGGCAGGCGCAAGCATGACTTTTTGATCGTGATTTTAAACTACACGCCGGTTGAAAGACGCAATTTTAAGATCGGCGTACCTTATCCGGGAACCTATCAAGAGATTCTCAATACCGAGATGAAGGAGTTTGGTGGTACTTGGACCAAGCATAATCCAGATTGCCACACTAAACCTGATTCGTTTAAGGAATATGAGTACACGATTGAAACCACGGTACCGTCCTTAGGTGCGTTGATCCTTAAGCCTGGTAAGGATGTCAAGATTGCACGGCGTGAGCCAAAGCCACGCAAAAAGGCACAAAAGAAGCCAACCAACCAAAAACACAAGCAAGCGGGGAGCAAATAGAAAGGGGTGTTGGATGGAGCCCACCATCCATAATCATGAATGATGAAATGTTAGGGATTGTATTGGCCGGCGGTAAGGGAACTCGGCTGGGCAAGCTGACACAGAATCAGGCCAAGCCTGCGGTACCATTTGGCGGCCGTTATCGAATTATTGACTTTACGATGAGCAACTGTGTCAATTCAGGCATTCGCAATATCGGTGTGATTACCCAATACCAGCCACTGGTCTTGGACCGCCATATCGGTAACGGGGCCAGCTGGGGATTGGATCGGCTGGATTCTGGCGTTACGATTCTGCAGCCATACTCCAGTCCAGACGGCAGTAAGTGGTTTGCTGGTACAGCGCATGCCATTTACCAAAACATCGACTATATCGACAGCATCAACCCTAAATATCTGCTGGTATTGTCTGGGGACCACATTTACAAGATGGACTACAGTGACATGCTTCAGCAGCATATTGACAATGGTGCATCTCTAACGGTGGCAGTCATCGATGTCCCTTGGGAAGATGCTTCCCGTTTTGGAATTATGAATACTGATGATCATGATCGAATTACCGAGTTCGTGGAAAAACCGGCCGAACCAAAGAGCAATCATGCCTCGATGGGGATCTATATCTTTAACTGGGCGCGGTTGCGCGAGGTTTTGGTCAACAACTTTACCAAAAACGATAATATGCTCGACTTTGGCAAAAACGTGATTCCATACTACCTGGACAGTGGCGAGCCGGTCTATGCCTATCGTTTCTCCGGCTATTGGCGAGATGTTGGGACGATTATGTCGCTTTGGCAGGCTAATATGGAATTCCTAGAGCCAAACAACGGGCTGAACATGCAGGATCGCAGCTGGCGGATCAATTCCCGCAGCCCATTGGCGCCACCACAGATGCTGACCGAAACGGCTGAGGTCTCACAGTCAATGATTGTTGATGGCTGCTATGTGGCCGGTAAGATCGAGCACAGTATTCTTTCGGCTAACGTACGGATCAAGGAAGGCAGCGAGGTCATTGACAGCATGATCATGCCGGGGGCCAGCATCGGTCGCAACGTTACGATTCGGCGGGCCATTGTCGGTGAAAATGCCGTGATTGGCGATGGCGTAACCGTGGATGGCGGGGATGACGACATCGCGGTAGTCGGCAATGGTGAAACGTTAGGGGGAACTTCAAATGAAGAATAATCAAATGTGCGCAATCATCGTCGACGAGCTCAACGATGAAGCCCTAAAGCCATTAACCAACGAACGGCCGTTGGGAACGCTGTTTTTTGACTGCAAGTACCGTCTGATCGACTTTGAGCTCTCCAGCGTCGTTAATGCCGGGATCCGCAACGTGCAGCTGATTGAGGATGAAGACAAGGTGCGTTCCGTCTTTGATCATCTGGGCGGCGGTCGTGAATGGGGTTTGGATGCGATTGGTTCTTATCAATACGTCAACTATTTCCAAGACAGCGAGAATAAAAAAGCAGCTGGTGAAAAATACTTCACCAATACGATTGAATTCTTGGAAAAATCGCACACGGCCTACACGGTAATCATGGGAACCCGGATGCTGTGCAATCTGAATCTGCGGGCAGCCTTAAAGATTCACAAGCAGACCGACAAACCACTGACGGTGATCTACAGTCGAACGAATGCTGATGAGATTGCCTTATACGACAATATCTTGAGTTTTGACAGTCTGGGCAACGTGATTACTTGTGATGAATTTGCCAAGCTGGCTGATCAAACGGGGACCTTCAACCTGTCAATGAATGTCTACATTGCCGACACCCGCTGGCTGATTGATGCACTGCGCAAGGGCCAGCAGCTGGATGCACCGGCTCAGCTGGATGACTTCTTGAAAGAACAGCTGCCAAAGCCTGGTCTGGCAGGTGGCTACGAATACGTCGGCTATCTGCAGAATATCTATGACCTGCAGAGCTACTATCAAGCCAACAAAGACATGCTTGACTCCGATAAGATGAATGAGCTGCTCTACACCAATCAGCGTATCATCACGCGGACGCGCAATGAGGTTGCCACCTACTATGACAAGCATGCCAAGGTTAAGAACAGTCATCTGGCAACTGGTTGCGACATTTATGGTACGGTATCAGACAGCCTGATCTCTCGACGGTCGGTAGTTGATCCAAAGGCAGTTGTAACCGATTCGATTGTAATGCCAAACGCACGAATCGGCCATGATGCCGAAATTCACTGGGCAATTCTGGACAAAAACGTGGTTGTCAAGCCAGGCGTCAAGATCATGGGTACGCCAGACCATATTCTGGTTGTACCAAAGAATACGCGTGTGGAGGCCAACCTGATCAGTACGGAAGAAGAGGCGAATTAATCATGAAAATTATGTTTGCGGCGGCCGAATGTGCACCATTCTTTAAGAGTGGGGGTCTGGGTGACGTGGTCGGCGCGCTCCCGAAAGCCCTTGCCAAAAAAGGCCATGAGGTGCGAGTCGTTTTGCCGCTGTGGCGCTGGATGCCTGGCAAGTTCCAAGAAAAAATGGAAAGCTGGGGCTCATTTGAGGTCAAGGTTGGATGGCGGACCGAATACTGTGGTGTTGAAACACTCTACCAAGACGGTGTGCGCTACATGTTTTTAGACAACCGCTATTATTTTGATCGCCCTAAGCTTTACGGCTACTATGATGATGGTGAGCGGTTCGCGTGGTTCCAACAGGCCGCCTGTGAATTGATGGGTCGCTACAACTGGGTGCCCGACGTTTTGAACTGCAACGACTACCACACGGCCTTTATGCCATTTCTGCTCAAGGAAAAATATGGCTGGGTCGGACCTTATCATCACATCAAAACGGTTCTGACGATTCATAACCTGGAATTCCAAGGCGAATATGGGCGCGAGGTCTTAGAAGAGCTGTTTGGCATGTCACCGGTACGCTATGACGATGGTACGGTTCGGTTTGGTACCGCAGTCAACTTTATGAAGGCCGGGATTTTATATGCTGATCGCGTCAACACGGTTAGTCCAAGCTATGCCGCCGAAATTCAGACGCCTGAGTTTGGCTGTCATTTAGACGAAGTGCTGCGCATGGAAAACTTTAAGCTGTGCGGAATCTTGAACGGAATCGACTATGACGTCAATAATCCGGCTACTGATAAGAATCTGGCGGCCAACTATTCAATCAAGGATCTCAAGGGGAAGGCCAAGGACAAGGCAGCTTTGCAAAAGGAATTTGGCTTACCACAGCGTCCAGACGTGCCTTTGATTGGGATTGTCAGTCGGCTGACCTATCAAAAAGGCTTCCAGCTGGTCGTCAATGAGATGGAAAACCTGATGAAGTTTGACGTACAAGTCGTCTTGCTGGGGACGGGCTATGCCAACTTTGAGCACGATTTCCGCTGGTTCAACGGCGTTCATCATGATAAGTTTGGCGCCAAGATTGAGTTTGACGTTGGTCTGGCGCAACGCATCTACGCAGGCGCTGACATGTTCTTGATGCCGTCTGACTTTGAGCCATGTGGACTTTCCCAGATGATTTCGATGCGTTATGGTACGCTGCCAATCGTTCACCAGATTGGGGGGCTAAAAGACAGCGTCGAGCCATATAATCCAATCACCAACGCAGGGACAGGCTTTGGATTTGAACAGTTTAGTGGCTTTTACATGATGGAGGCCATTAAAGAGGCCATGGCAACCTATCAGCAGCCAAAAGTCTGGCGTCATCTGATGCAAAACGCAATGGCCAAGGACTTTAGCTGGGACAAGCAGAGCCAGGCCTATCTGGATATGTATAAATCACTGTTTTAGTTTTTGATTGTGAAAAACTGAGAGGGGATAGAAATTTGAGTTTAACAAAATCACAGTTTAAGCAGGATTTTAAGCGGCATTTAAAAGATGATCTGGCGCTGGATATTGACGAGGCCTCATATTTTGACATGTACAAGGTCTTGGCAGGCATGGTGAAGTCAGCCTATAACCAAAATTGGCATCATACCTGGCGCAGCTATGATCAGCAGCGCAAAAAGCAGCTGTACTACTTTTCAATTGAATTTCTGCCAGGCCGAATGCTGCAAAGCAATCTGTTTAACCTGGGCTGGCTGGACATCGTTAAAGACGGCATGAAAGATCTGGGCGTTGATTTTGAAAAGATCGTCGAACAAGAAAACGACATGGCGCTTGGTAATGGTGGGCTGGGACGACTGGCTTCATCGTTTATGGACGCTTTGGCCAGTGATGGTTTTGCCGGCAATGGTAATGGGATTCGCTACAAATACGGTCTGTTTAAGCAAAAGTTCATCGACGGCTACCAGGTTGAATTGCCAAACAACTGGCTCAATGAAGGCAACGTTTGGGAAGAACGCCGGGAGACTCATTCCGTAATGGTACGCTTCGGTGGGCAGGTTTTCTTGAAGCCGCAAAATGGTCAATTGGTACCGGTATATGAAGGTTCGCAGCTGATTAAAGCCGTGCCATATGATACTGGAATGGTTGGCTATGAAAATGGCGTTGTCAACACGCTGCGGCTTTGGGATGCCGAAATTCCCGAAGATGAGGAAAGCAAGTACCGCACGATTGATGATCTGCGTCGTGTTGAAGATTTGACCAGCGTGCTCTATCCGGACGATTCAACTGAAGATGGTCGCCGGATGCGAATTCGCCAAGAATACTTCTTTGTTTCAGCTGGTCTGCAAAGCATCATCAACCACTATCTGAAAAAGTACGATCAGCCATTGACCAAGCTGGATCAATACGTTGCCGTGCACATCAACGATACGCACCCATCAATGGCCATCGCCGAATTGATGCGGTTGTTGATGGATGAGCATGGTCTGAGCTGGGAAGACGCCTGGAAGGTAACGGTCAACGTAATGAGCTACACCAACCACACGATCATGGCTGAGGCGATGGAACGCTGGGATATCAATATGATGCAGCAAGAAGTGCCACGGGTGCTGCAGATTATTCAAGAAATCGATCGACGCTTTGTCCTGTCTTTGGAAGGCAAATACGACCAAAACTTCATCAACCGTACGCGTATCATTTTCAACAACCAGGTTCACATGGCACACTTGGCAATTATTGGTTCACACAGTATCAACGGGGTGGCCAAGCTGCATACCGAGCTGCTGAAAAAAGAGGTACTGCACGACTTCTATCGGCTTTACCCCGAACGCTTTAACAACAAGACCAATGGGGTAACGCTGCGGCGCTGGATGACTATTGACAATCCGCGGCTGGCTGCTATTTTGGATCAGGAAATCGGTACTGACTGGCGCGAGAATCCGCTTGAGTTGGAAAAACTGTTGAAGTACCGGAGCAATAACAAGGTCTTGGATCAGCTGATTGCCGCCAAGCAGGCTAATAAGCGTGATCTGGCCAAGTTTATCAAGCAGCAGACTGGAATCGAGGTTTCATCAAAAGCCATCTTTGACGTTCAGATCAAGCGGCTGCATGCCTACAAGCGTCAACTGCTGAATCTGCTGCGCATCGTCAAGCTCTATCAGGATCTAAAAGCCAATCCAAATGCCGACATCTACCCACGCGTCTTCATCTTTGGCGCCAAGGCAGCACCAAGCTATCAATATGCTAAAGCCGTGATCAAGTGCATCAATGAAGTTGCTAACCTGGTCAACAACGATCCCGATATTCACGATAAGCTCAAGGTCGTCTTCTTGGAAAACTATAACGTTTCATTGGCTGATCGGATTATTCCAGCTGCCGATGTTTCTGAACAGATCTCACTGGCCTCAAAGGAAGCATCCGGAACCAGCAACATGAAGCTGATGGCCAATGGTGCTTTGACCGTAGCTACAATGGATGGCGCCAACATTGAGATTCATGATTATGTTGGTGATGACAATATCTTTACGTTTGGGCTCTCATCACAGGAAGTCTACCGCTACTATGCCGACAATTCATATCATGCCAGCGAGTACTATGAGAACGATCCGGTTATTCATCGTGTTGTGGATGCATTTGTTGATGGCACGATTCCAAACATCAGCATGGAAGGCCGTGAGATTTTTGAATCGCTGGTTCAGTATAATGGCGATCAGTTCTTTGTGCTGCGCGACTTTGAATCCTACCTTGAAGCTCAAGACAAGGTTGATCAAGCCTACCGTAACCCTAAGCACTGGGCCCAGATGAGTCTGATCAACACTGCCAATGCTGGCCACTTCTCATCTGATTTGACGATTGACCGCTACGTTGATGATGTTTGGAAACTGACGCCAAACAAGTAAGGGGGGACTGCTTTGGGGCAGATCCATTACAATGCCTGGCAGCTGGAGTTCAAGCAGCCTTTTGGGGCACTGCAGGCCGGTAATAATGTTCAGTTCAGCGTTAGGGTTGACTGCCAAAATGTTACGCAGGTCGCGGTTGGCGTTACCAAGCTGGATGAGAACACGGTTTTTTACCCGCTGACTCAAGATGAAGATGAGTCAGATAAATATACTGGTGAGATCAAGATTACGACTTCCGGCTTATACCACTATTATTTCCGAGTGCGCCGCGAAAATGATGCCGCGCTCTACTTGGGACATCTGCATGGCGGCTTGGGTAAAGAAACCACTGATATCAGTAAAGTTGAGCCGTTTCAGCTGACCTGTTATGATCGGCAGGTACCGCGACCGGAATGGTATCGCAATGCGGTTTTTTACCAGATTTTTCCGGATCGGTTTGCAAACGGCAATCCGCATGGTGAAATTGACGGGAAGAAGCCAAATACGTTTTTGTACGCCACTACTGACGATCGGCCGATGTATATCTATGATGAGAACCACAAAATTGCGCGCTGGGATTTTTATGGCGGCAATCTGCGTGGCATCATTACTAAACTTCCCTATCTTAAACGGTTAGGCGTAACCGCGCTTTATTTGAACCCGATATTTGAGGCCTCAAGCAATCATCGCTATGATACCAATGACTACTTGAAAATTGACCCGATGCTGGGAACTGAAGAAGACTTTAAAATGCTGGTCACGATGTTGCATGAAAACGATATGCATCTGATCTTGGATGGCGTCTTCAATCATGTGGGCAAAAACAGCCGCTATTTCAATGCCGGTCATCTCTACGGCGAGCAGACCGGAGCCGCTAATGATAAAAACAGTTCTTATTACGAATGGTTCAATTTCAAGCATTATCCGGATCAATATGACTGTTGGTGGGGAGTTGATGATCTGCCGACGGTCAATAAGGATAATCCCAGCTACCAGCAGTTCATTTATGGTGAACGGGGCAGTGTCTTGACTAAATGGAATGATCTGGGGGTTGATGGCTGGCGGCTAGACGTTGCTGATGAGTTGCCAGATGACTTTCTGCGAGAAATTCGGCATAACCTGGACCGTTATGATGATCGCATTCTGATTGGCGAAGTCTGGGAGGATGCCTCCAGCAAGGTTAGCTATGGTCATCGGCGTCCCTATGTCAGCGGCGACAATCTGTATGGCACAATGAACTATCCGCTGCGCCAATGGGTAATCAGTTTGCTGAACGGTCATTGCGATTTGATTAAAGCTGGTGAAGATTTATTGACGCTGGTGGAAAATTATCCACGCAATTTCCTGCTTGATTGCCTAAATAACCTTGGGACTCATGATACCGAACGCATTCTGACCGTTTTGAATCAAAGCGTGCCACTGGTAAAAATCTCGTTTGCCCTACTATTTAACCTGCCGGGAATCCCCTGCGTCTATTACGGGGATGAAGCTGGCGTGGAAGGTGGCAAGGATCCCGATAATCGGCGCTATTTTCCTTGGGGGCATGAAAACGCTGAATTGCAAAAAGCGGTGCACTACTGGGCAGATATTCGCCAAGAATGCGAATCGCTAAAAGAAGGGCAGACAGGGATTATGATTGCCGGTAATGAAGTCTTGGGACTGATTCGCTATACCGCATATAGCGCGACGTTGCTGTTGGTCAACCGGGAGAATCAGTACGCGCAAGTACGGGATCTGCAGTTTATGCATGTTCCGGCCAGTTTGCAGCAGGCCATTGAAAAACGGGTTGCCGGGCTGCGGATGGCACCATTTACTACCAGATTTACCGAGTTGAACGTGATTTCAATAATGGCCGATGAAGATAACTGATTAAGAAAAAGCATCGCTGCAATCCGCGGCGGTGTTTTTTGGAAACTGATGAGGTCAGCCATCCTAAAGTTAGTGCTGCCAAGCTGAGAATCGGCAATCGCTGGTGAGTTTGGCTGTTTGGCACTGTCGATTTCCGATTGATGATGAAGGTTTTTGCCTATAATAGATTAAAATTTTTGAGATTCTTGTTGACAGTCGTCGTCGATTCAGTTAAGATGGTTTATGAAAATTAAGTTAAAAAGTGCTGAGAAAAGATGAGTATCTGGTAAAGGCCGCTTAGAGAGTCGTTAATGGTGGGAAGCGATCGGTCACAGCCAGTGAAGATGGTCTTGGAGCGGTTTGATATGTGAGCCATTGGTGAGCGTATCACGGGGTGACGCCGTTATCAAAGTCGGGGTTTTCGAATTTTCGAGAACTTGCCGAGGAGAGTGCCGTGATGCATTCTTGAATAAGGGTGGTAACACGCTGAACATGACTGTCAGACGTCCCTAAAAGCAGCTGCAAAGCTGTTTTTAGGGGCGTTTTTATTTTTTAGCAGCACTAAGGAGGACATTATGAGAAAAAAGCGACGTCGAAACTGGATTATTGCCATTATTGCATTAGTGGTCGTTGCTGCCGGTGCGATTGGCCTAATCTATAAGCGAACGGCAAAGCCTAAGACGACCACGGTGCGATTAGGGTTGGTCGGTACGGATTCAGAGCCCGTTTGGAATAATGTTAAGGCGCGGCTGAAAAAACAGGGGATCAATATTGAATACGTGGTCTTTGATGATTACGTGCAACCAGACAAGGCCTTGAAAGATGGCAAGATTGATATGCACTCCTGCTTGACCAAGTACTATTTTGAATCTTACAACAAGTCACAAAATGCTCATTTGGTAAGCATTGGTAATACGGTGATCTCGCCATTGGGTCTGTACTCAAAGAAATACAGCTCACTTAAGGATCTGCCGGATGGGGCCACGATCGCCATTCCAAACGAACCTACTACTTTGGGCCGTGGCTTGAACATGCTGCAGTCGGCCGGTTTGATCAAGGTTAAAAAGAGCAGCGGCATCAAGCCATCATTAAATGACATTACGAGTAATCCTAAGAACCTGAAATTCAAAGAAGTTGACCCGGCAACGGCTGCTCGGGCGCTGAGTTCAGTTGATGCCGCGGTAATCAACGGAAATTACGCCGTTTCAGCTAAATTGAAACCAGGCAAGGACTCGCTTTACATGGAACCAATCAACAAGAAAGCCAAGCCTTATGTAAACGTTATTGCCGTTCAGGAAAAGGACAAGGATAATCCAGTCTACAAGAAGGTCGTTAAGGCATACCAAACTGAAGAAACCAAGAAGGTAATTCAAAAGACTTACAAGGGTGCCCAAAAAGCTGCTTGGGACATTTACGGCACGAAGTAATTAGTTAAAGAAAGGGGCAGTCAAGATGAGTTTTGAGACGGCAATTTTTGCTGGGGGATGTTTCTGGTGCATGGTTGAGCCATTTGATACCTACCCCGGCATTGAAAAGGTAGAATCTGGTTATACGGGCGGGCACGTTGAAAATCCGACCTATGAACAGGTTAAAACGGGAACGACTGGTCATACGGAAGCGGTGCGCATTACGTTTGATCCCGCCAAGGTTTCTTACGAACAGTTGGTTGAGATCTACTGGCATCAGACTGATCCAACCGATGCCATGGGTCAGTTTCAAGATCGTGGCGACAACTACCGCCCTGTAATCTTCGTTAAGGATGATGAGCAACGGCGGATTGCCGAGACATCGCGACAAAAACTGGCTGATAGTGGGATTTTCGATGATCCAATCGTTACTAAAATTGAGGAAGCCCAGCCGTTTTATTTAGCTGAGGATTATCATCAACAGTTCTATAAAAAGAATCCAGAACGCTATGCTAAAGAGGAAGCTGGCGGTCGAGAACAGTTTAAACAAGAGCATTGGCATGCCTAAGCTTCATAAAGCAAATGGTCGGTATTTGGTTCTTTTCTAGACAAGATGATAGAATGATCGATATAACAATGAAAGAAAGTGACGATCAAAATGTCATATATCAAAGATGTACGAGCCAAAGTCGGGCATCGGCCGTTGATTATGACTAGTGCCTCAGGAGCCTTGGTTAATGAAAGAAAGCAAGTGTTGCTCCAGGAGCGGGCCGATACTGGTGATTGGGGGTTTCCGGGCGGTTATATGGAATTTGGCGAGTCGTTTCGGGATACGGTCAAGCGTGAATTTAAAGAAGATGCCGGAATTGAGGTTGAGCCAGTCAAACTGCTTAAGATTTCGGATCAAGAATTCTATACTTATCCAAATGGCGATCAAGTTCAGCCAATTAATGCCTTCTTTTTGGTTAAGAAAGTCAACAGTCGACAAGCTGCTTTTAAACCGACCGAGACGGTGCAGACCCGTTACTTTTCTTTGGACGATGCGCCTAAGTTTTTCAATCATCAACACGCAATGATGTGGCAGACGATCAAGGATGAATTGGAATCACAATTTTTTCTTGACAGATTTCGCTAAAATTATTTAAAATAATTCGGCAAATTAATTAGTAAGTCACCTGAAAGAGAATTTCAGATAAATAAAAAATAATGGCTTGCAGACTATGTTTTTCATAGGCTGCAGGCCATTTTTTAATTCGGAGGGAAAATCATTGCTGAATAAGCTAAAACTACAGACGGGTATTTTTGTTCTAACGGCGTTCCTGTTAGGCTGTAATGAATTTATGATTGTTGGGATTATTTCTGATCTGGCTCAAAGCTTTAATGTTTCATTGTCTTCGCTGGGCTTGCTGGTTACGCTGTTTGGAATTGTCTATGCTGGTATAACACCAGTTTTAACGGCTTGGACCAATCGTTGGCCACGATATCGAGTCCTAATGTGGCTGATGGGAATTTTTTGCATTGGCAATACGTTGACGACACTGACGCCTAATTTATTTTGGCTGTTTGTTTCACGGATAATTACAGCAGCAGTTGCCGGTGTAATTATTTCATTGATTTTGGCTTTTGTCAGTCTACTTACGCCAATGGAAAAAAGGGGAATGACCGTAGCAGCTGTCTTTGCTGGATTTAGCATTGCTACGATTATTGGCGTGCCGATTGGAACCATAATTAGTGCGGCGTTTTCGTGGCGAGTGAGCTTTGGTATTATCTCTATTTTTTCGATACTGATCTGGTTTTTGCTGGCTAAGATATTGCCGCGCTATTCAGAACAGATGGCTGGAAATTTAAATGGCCAGCTAAGTATGTTTAAAGATGCGCGAATTGTCTGGGGCATCGTAGTCATGATTACATTAATGGCTGCCGAATATGCGTTTTATACGTACATCCGTCCTTTAATCGTTAAGCAGCTGGGCTTTTCCGTTAATCAATTGAGCCTGCTGCTGGGATTAATCGGTATCATGTTTAATTTAGGAAATTTGACGGCAGGCCAGCTGATTGAACGTTATGGCACGCAAAAGATTGGTTGGGTCAGCGGCATGGTTTTAGTGTTGCTGCTGATGCTTCCATTAACCGTAAAGAATGCCTGGAGCGGTTTACTTAATCTCGGCCTGCTTTGTTATGCACTGGGAATGCCAGGATCGATGCTGCAGGTAATGTTTTTGAATACGGCTGAGCGGGATTTTCCTGTGGCACTGAATCTGGCATCATCATTGAATCCAATCTGTACGAATATTGGGGTGACGATTGGCTCATTGACGGCCTCGATTGGTATTCGGTACATTAAATTGGCACAGATTGGCTGGTTGGGGTGCGGCTATGCTCTGATTGGTGTTTTGGGTTCAATGATTTTGCTAAAAGCATTGAAACGATCGAATGCCAAAAGTTAAAACGTGATGTGAGCAAACATTCATCTGGCCAGTTCTTGATTGAAAATTATGGTAAAATGATGTCAGCAAATTTTTCATGAGGAGTTTTAATATTGCAAAAATTTCATTTGATAGCTACTGCTGCAGCCGGGATTGAAGCCTTGGTAGGCAAGGAGCTGCGAGCACTGGGCTATGAAACGCGGGTTGAAAATGGCCGCGTGCGCTTTGAAGGTGATATGTGCGATATCATGGTGGCCAATCTCTGGCTGCGGACGGCTGATCGGGTCAAGATTATCGTGGGTGAGTTTGACGCGACTGACTTTGACAGCCTGTTTGAACAGACCAAGGTATTGCCATGGGAAGACCTGCTGCCGATTGACGCGGCTTTTCCGGTTGAGGGCAAGAGTCATCACTCACAGCTGCATAATGTTCCCAGCGTACAGGCAATCGTCAAAAAAGCAATCGTTGACCGTTTGAGTACCGTCTATCATCGACGGACGCGGCTGAGTGAAACCGGGGCGACCTATCCGCTGGAAGTTGCTATCAATAAGGATCACGTACTGTTAACGCTTGATACGACTGGCCCCAGCCTGTTCAAGCGCGGCTATCGCAAGGGTAAGGGGGGCGCGCCATTAAAAGAAAACATGGCCGCGGCTCTGGTGATGCTTGCCCACTGGTTCCCTGACAATCCATTCGTTGATCCCGTTTGTGGTTCAGGAACGATTCCAATCGAGGCTGCTTTGCTTGGTCATAATATTGCTCCCGGCATCAATCGCGACTTTCAATGTGAGCGGTGGATCAACCTGATGCCAGAAAATCTAAGCGATGATGTACGTGATGAGGCTGACGCCAAGGCCGATTACGACATCGAACTGGATATTCATGGCTATGATATTGATCAGAATATGATTGATATTGCTCAGAGAAACTGTCAGGCGGCTGGCTTGACGCATGACATCACGTTTAAGCAGCTGGCAGTCAAGGATTGGCACACTGACAAGATCAATGGTGTGATTGTTGCCAACCCGCCATATGGTGAGCGTTTGAGCGATCAGGATTCAGTCCGCGAGCTGTATCGGCAAATGGGCGAGATCTATAGGCCAATGACGACTTGGAGCAAGTATATCTTGACGGCCGATTTAGAGTTTGAAACCTACTATGGCCAAAAAGCTACCAAACGCCGTAAGCTTTACAATGGTGCCTTAAGAACGGATCTGTTTCAGTACTGGGGCAAGAAACAGCGGTAACGAATCAAAAAGCTTAATGTTTACAAATAAAGGCGGGAAAATTAACCGTCCAATCAAAAAGCCAAGCACCGTATCCGGCAGCTTGGCTTTTAGTTTGCAAATTAGGCTTTGGCATCCCATTCCAAGAAAAACTCATTTAAAAAGTCTTCCATGATCTGCTGACGATGAGCGGCTATTTTGCGAGCCGTTTCTGTATTTAGCATGTCTTTGATCTTCAGCAGTTTTTCGTAAAAATGATTAATGACAGTCTCATCGCGTTCCGTGCGGTATTCTTCACGATTCATGTGTTCACGCGGCTTGATCAGCGGGTCATAGATGCGCTCGCCATGGCTGCCACCGTAATAGACAGCCCGAGTGATGCCAATACTGCCCAGACCATCCAGCCAGTCGGCATCCTGCACGATCCGTCCTTCGCGCGATAAGGTTGGTCGTGCATCGCCTAGCGTATCGGCAAATGACATATTGGAAATGATATCCATGATTGCTTGAATCTGTTCATTAGTTAGATCAATGCGTCGCAAAAAATCCTCTAATTCTTCTTCGGCTTCCTGCACGCTGATTACCAGTTTTTCATCAATCGTATCATGAAGGTAGGCCGCGGCAACGGCAATAAACTCATTGGCAGCCTCGGTTTCAATCAATTTTTTGGTCATTCGTACGACGCGCATAATATGGTCGAGACCGTGTCCGGTACTGTCGCTGCCCAGTTTTTGAATGGTATAGCGTTTGATGGCCTCCAATTGTGCTGCTTGTTCCATAAATCTTTCCTTCTTAAAATAATTATAGTCGCAAATGTCACCATTCGATCGTAAGCCAATTTAAGCTGTTTTACAAGTAGAAAGCCATAAATTAAGGCTACGCAATCGCTTGGTGGTTGAATTGGTCTAAGAAACGTTTTGGATCATTTGCTTCGTGCAAAATTTGTCTGGTCATCTAAAATGGAACTAATAGCTGTTATGAGGAGTGAACATTTTGAATCTATTGTTTTCAATTGATGATCGATTTTGGCGTCAAATGCTGACGGTCCTAAATTCGATCCGACTCAATTCCCAATCGTGCCAGATTGACGTGTATGTGATTCAATCACAAAAACTGGCCCATACCAAGGAAATCAAGCAAATCTGCGAGCTATGGGGAATGCATTATCATCCAATTGTGATTAAAGACGAGGAATTTGACCAGGCACCGGTTACCGACCGCTATCCTAAGACCATCTATTATCGTCTGCTGGCTCATCAATACTTGCCAAAACAGCTGCATCGCATTCTATATCTGGATGCTGACGTATTGTGCATTAATGATATTGGACCGCTTTATGATACGGATTTGGATGGCTGTCTATATGCTTCAGCAATTCATACCGGCTTGACTGGTACCACGGAAGTCATCAATAAGATTCGCCTGCAGAACTTTGACGCGGATGGCTATTATAATTCAGGCGTGTTGTTGATGAATCTTGATCTGATCCGGCAGCGGGTTCATGCGGAAGACATCTACGAATATATCCGCGAACACGTCTTGCTGCTGCCTGACCAGGACGTGTTGAATGCGTTATATGGCAAGGATATCAAAACGGTTCCCGATCAGCTTTATAATTTTGATGCCCGTAAAGGCCAGACCTATGAGACGATCAGCTTTGGCGAGTGGACGCTGGACTGGGTCATCAAACATACGGTAATTCTGCACTATTGCGGTCGTCATAAGCCATGGCTCGTTGATAAGAATACGGGACGCTACACGGCGCTTTATAAGAATTATTTTCAAATGACGCAACGAGTGCTCAAGCAAGTGGCCATCAGTCAAACTAATCCGACTGTCACTGTTCTACAGCCGGATTAGCGATGGTTTGCAACTATTCCGCAGCGATAAAAGACCAATCACTGACGCCTTTAAGGATGATAGAACGGAATTGACTGTTGGAAGACTAAAAATTTGTCTTTATGCTTACAAAAAGTTAGTATAAGCTAATGGTAAATCACTAGTACAGCTGAAAGGAGATTACAATGAAAGTTTTTGTCGCTGGAGCTACGGGACGAGTGGGGCAAGCTGTAGTTACCGAGCTCCAAAAAGCAGGTCATGAAGTAGTCGCAGGGGCTCGTCAGCCAGAAAAGATCAATCAACCAGACATCTTAAAAGTCAAGCTTGATCTGCATGCCTCCGTTACGGAACTGCAAAAAGCACTGGGTCAAGTGGATGCGGTAATTTTTACAGCGGGATCTCGTGGCAAGGATCTGCTGCAGGTTGATCTAAACGGCAGCGTCAAACTGGCAGAAGCAAGCCGGCAAAATGGCATCAAACGCTTCATTCAGCTGAGCTCTGCGTTCGCGCTTGAACAGGATAAATGGGCGGAGATTCCGGCCTTAAAAGCCATTACTGATTATAATATCGCCAAGTTCTATGCGGATCGCTGGCTGATTGATCATCCGGGATTGGATTGGACGATCATCCAGGCGGGAATCTTGGATGATCGTCCAGCTACGGGGATGGTTGCTTTGAATGATGGCAATTCAGGGCATAACGCGATTTCTGATGTTGCCGCGGTGCTGGTAGGAAGTCTGGAACATTCGAATACGATTGGCAAGATGATCATGATGCACGACGGCAACCAGCCAATCGATACCGCATTAAGCAGTTTAAAGTAGTTAGATCGCCATAGCTGTTTTTGTGAGTAGCACGGTATTACCTAGGAGCTCTGATTATGGATGTATATTCGTTAGGGCGATTCTTGATGGAACAGCGATTCATTCCTGATTGTGCGTTGGCTTTACAGGAAACCGGATTTAGGATCATGAACGTTCACCCAGCTGTCAGTGTTTCTGTCGGCTCGGTTAGGCAGATAATTGACAGATTACGCGACGTGTCAATACTGTTCGATCCAGAGAAGGGAGATTCGTGACTGTTTTACCTATGATTTTGAATTTTTTAGCCGATAGTAGGTAGTTGCATAATCGTTTTGAAGTGCAAGGCAAAATCCGGACAAACTTTTAAAATTAAGCTGCCAGTTGTTCATTCCGATATTCAACGATGCGCTCAGGATTGCGGCCAAGAGTATTCAAAACTTAGATGTCATAAGGTCGCATCGTCATTCCTTGTGATGCCGTGCTGTTTATTTGCCCCATAAAAACTTGATCAAGATTGCGTCGACTTGTGGATTGCGGTGCAAAAGCTCATGTTTGGCATTGGCCCCCGTGATGCGCTGCTCCTGATATGATTTGGCCCGACCAACGACCAGGTACTTCAAGGCTTTAGATGATTTGTTGTCTACCTGACTGTCGGTGCCATCGCCCAGATCGCCATAGATGTTTAAGATATGGGCGGTGGTGGGATAGGTACGGCGCAGTTTTTTGAGTTTCTGATAGGATTTAGTGGCTGGCGTGGCTTCGCCGGTCTGCTCGTTATACTGCAGGTTAGCGGGTTGATTCCAGCCAATCACGCCATCAAAGGTACCCGCCATGGCGACTTCTTTTTGCAGCTTAGGAAACTTAGAATTATTAGCGTTTTGCAGCAGACAATAAAGAAACGCCATGTTGCCCATGGAATGAGCTTCAACCTGATATTTTTTAAAATGATAAGTTTGGCACACTTTTTGAATGGCCGCGGCAACGTAATGACCATCCGTAGTGTAGTTTGAGTTCTCATTATCGATCAGGTTGACTTCAATGATTGGGTTGATCGCGCCGTGGGGAATCTTGCCTTCCAGCTCGACCGTACCGTTTTGCGCGACATTGGCCACGATGACGGTTTTGGTAACGCCGGCATCAATCGCGGCTTGAGCCATGTGGTGTTCGGCATGCGCCCCGCTGCCCCAGCCATGAAAGAAAAAGGTTGGCGTAGTTGACTGAACGTATTTTTGAGAATTCAGTGCGGCTGCTTTGACCGATGAAACCATGGTCATCATCAGACAGATTGTCAGCATAATTTTAAGCCAAAAGTTATATTTCAAAATGTTCGCCTCGTATCAATGTTGATGATGTTATTCTAAGTCGCTTTGGTGAATTTGACCATTTTATTGTCAATTTTCTGCAAAATATGTTAAATTGATTAACGCTTGATATTTTAAGGAAAGAAGGTTGTGCTATGCATATTGAAAAAGCCGAAATGAAGGATCTGGACCGCATTGTCGAAATTCTGCGTGATGGCCGCAATCAGTTGGCGGAAAGTGGAATTGATCAATGGCAAGGCGATTATCCAAACGTTGAACATATCCAAGAAGATATCGAACATGGCTTTGCATACCTGGTACATTCCGACGATCATGAAACGGTGGGAGCTTTTGCAATCGTAACAGCACCTGACCATTCTTACGATGAATTGGATGGCAAATGGCTCGTTGATACTGATGACTACCTGGTTATTCACCGAGTTGCCATTCACTCTGACCATGCCGGCAATGGCTACGCTTCCGGTTTATTTAAAAACGTAATCGACTATGTTAA
Source organism: Limosilactobacillus pulli (assembly GCF_947381555.1). Lineage (NCBI taxonomy): Bacteria > Bacillati > Bacillota > Bacilli > Lactobacillales > Lactobacillaceae > Limosilactobacillus > Limosilactobacillus pulli. The sequence continues at coordinate 1,004 of NZ_CANCWQ010000020.1, read as the reverse complement.
GGAGAATCCAAAGGGCATCAAGTCACTGCGGATCGATACTCACGAAGACAACCAGCCAATGCAGCATCTGATTGAAAAGTACGGCTTTACGCGCGTGGGAACTCTGCATGGCGTTTATCGTCCTGAAGAAACCTCATACGTTTACGAAATGCCAATTCAAGAAAAGTAAATAAGTATGATAAAATCGACTCAATAGGTCATACCGATCATTGAAGTCGTTTTTTATTTTGAGGTGAAAGAATGGATGCAAACGCTCAGTTAACGGATCAGCAACGAGTTGAACTGGCCGGTTTGGAATATCAGCCATTAGGTGTTGGCGACCATGTTAGATTATCTAGTGGTAAGCGAATTGGTCGTGTTAAACGAGCATTTTATAAGCAGAATGGTCTGCGAGGGACAATTATCGTCAACCATCATCAAGACCATAATGAGATAACGGTGCTTTTTCGGGGGTCATCTGGCTTAAGACATGGTAACCCAACGACTTGGTCTAATGAGTGGCTGGCCACTAATCTGCCGATTGGTCGCTTAATCGTTGAGTATCGTGTTGGCGAGATTCCTTCCCAGCTCAAGTCGGCAGCAGGTTTGTTGAACCATTTGATGCAGCAGGATTTAACGGCGCATTACTATATTTATGGTCATTCGCTAGGTGCAATCAATGCCCAGTATGCCCTTGTCAATTGCATCTACCCAGCCAGTCTAAACGAAGCCTGGCTTTACGAGGGGCCAAACGTTTATTGGCTGCTTAACGATCAACAGAAAACACAGGCGGCCGTTCTTCGTAACAAAATCAACAATTACATTGATTCGTTAGATATTGTGACGCTAGGCTATACTGATCTGCATCACGCAATTGGTCGCGTTCGCTATGTGCAATCGATTCTGCTTGATCCAATCAGTCAGCATATGTGGGGCGGGTATCAGTTTGGAGAGTGTCAATAATTTTGTGTACTTTTGAAAATCCTTCTCTGTATGAAATGCTTACTTAAATAAACATGGAATCC